>JAWOGN010000337.1:0-3587 GCA_046496815.1 Desulfatiglandaceae bacterium | reverse complement strand
CTGATATAGAGAGCTATGGGGCCTTCGTACCCGGATGGCTGAACGCAACGATCATAGAAAAAGATGGAGATGTGGTTTACGTGGACCAGGAGGTCGGCCTGGGCATGTTTCATACAAGCTTTGTCAGTCAGGGAATTTTCACACGCCCCGAAAGCATTGAAATTACATCCAGCGACGGGCCTTTTGTTTACCTTGCTATTCGATGGACTTTCGAACCGACCCATACCTCCGGGTGCATCATCCATTTTCACGCGGGGTTTGAGCTGCGGTCAAGATTTTTTGAAAAGCTCGTAGGCCCTCTGTTCAGTGACGTAATGCGACGTTGTGTCTCGGCTTTCGAGCAAAGAGCGCATGAGCTCTATGACCAATGCGATATACCTGAACAAGATATTTGAAACCTACCACGATCGACCCGAAAGAAAAGGGTGCAGGGGGGAAAGTGATCATGGCCGTAAAAGTCATAATCAAGCGGACATTCAGAGAGGGCAAAGCAAAGGAGGTTTTTGCTTTGCTGAAGAAATTCCGTTCAGAGGCAATGGATCAGGAGGGCTATATTACCGGGGAAACCCTGGTTGGATTTGACGACCCCCAAAAAGTGTTGGTAATCAGCACGTGGCAGAGCATCGATAATTGGCTCAAATGGAGCGAGGACCCGGGCAGAAAGTCCAACGAAGCCCTTTTGCGGCAGTACCTGGAAGGCCCGACGGAGTATGAGGCGTATGTCCTTGGTCCGTATCCCACAAGGAAAAAGTAAGAGAAAGCCTGAAATGCAGCGAGACAGCTTTTTTCGTTATTGTCTCATCACGGATTCAATTCTCGAATTTTGACGATTATTATCCTGATATCCTGACGCTACTTCCATCTTGGGAATCTTCTTGCCTCGCCTTGGCGCCCATTTTCTCGAGGCTGTTGATTCTCTCATCAAACAGTGATCTGATCGCCTTGAGAAATTCAATGCGCGAACGCTTCAAATGCTCAAAGAATCTAGATTTTCTTTTGGAGACCTTCTGCAGATCCAAGAAGAATCCGGCCACCGGGCAATAGATCATCTCCTCTTTATGCGTCTCTTTTGTCATGATTTTCTCCTTTGAAATGGATGAACAAGTTCTGGCCGTCTAACCTTGCCCTGACCTCTTTTGAAGCAGCCACATACCGCGGAAGCGATATATGTCTCCTCACACTGCCGACACGAACGATTAATTCATCCGCAAGCTTGTTTAATTGAACATCCCCCTTCATTATAAAGGGGAGCTTCATCACAAGGAGATATTCGCCATCCTCTTTTACCAATGTGAAGGGCTTTCCTTCAAAAAACCGATCGAGGGGATTCTTCTCCCCGTAAATTTGATCCGCCAAAGCCTTCAAGCTGTCATAACCGAGTATTTCATCCCTAAAAAGGTTGACGTATAGGGTGGGGATCGGCGCGAAATATTCCTCCGCCCTCTCCATGTATTTTCTCTGACTTCCCCTCCAGGCCTCAAAATAGGTATCTTTCACATCATCGGGAAGGATGCGATTCATGATGATGGCATCAATATTCATTTTATAGAGGCAAAAATACATAAAAGCCCTCTGAGTCTCTTTTAAGACAATCTTTTCCGGATTGGTGACAAGACGAACAGAGGTTATTTCAGGGTCAACTAAAATTTGATCCACCCCTTGTAAACGCTGAAACAAAACCTCAATTGCATCAAAATAGTCGTCGCCCGGCAAAGGCACGTCGTAGACTCTTTTGGCCACAGGTCGCACGTATTTGGCAATGGTTCTTTCTATCTTGAAAATCTTTTTTATATACCATTCGAGCGTTGTGGGAATGCTGATAAACCGAAGGGACTCACCCGTGGGCGCACAGTCGAGTATTATGACGTCGAACGCTTTCTCCCTTACATATCGGTTGATATAAAGGAGCAGGTTTATCTCTTCCATTCCCGGCAAAATCGCCAGTTCTTCGGCCAGGATTTCATCCAAACCCGTACTACCCAAAAGCGTTGAGAGATATTTGTGGATGTCACCCCAGTTTTTTTTCATCTCCTCCGCTATGTCAAGTTCCTGAATCCACAGGTTTTGCTTGACCTCGATCGGTCGGCCTTCGTTCTGGTTGAAAAGATGTTTCTCGAGATCAAAGATGTCGGACAGGCTATGGGCAAGATCCAAGGACATGATGACAGTCCGATGTCCCATTTCCGCTGTTCTTATTCCAGTGGCGGCGGCCACACTTGTCTTGCCGACTCCACCCTTACCCGCAAAAAAGATAATTCTCACCAAAAACCCCAGAAATTGTGAAAGTTTCAGGAAATGTACCCGTTTTTACAGATGTTACCATAACATGTGAATTATTTGCAACTTCACCATGCTTGTTTATTCCTATGAGATGACGTGAAAGCTGCATTTAATCTCAGCTGAATGCTTGTGTTTTTTCAGGTTTTATTATACTAAAGACGGGTCGAGGTTTTGATTTGACTGCGATGACTGCCATATCAATATTCGACTAAATTCAACCTGATAGATGGGTTTAAAATGCCAAACACGCCCCGTAGTGAACATTATATTTGTATGCTGTAAATTCGGAGTGTAAGGATTTTACCATCATTGGGCCAATGATAAGCAGATTTCCATCTATCGTTACCTACTTCATTTTTAATTTCGCCACCTTCGCAATAAAAGTAAATTAAAATTTGGATTTTCCCAATGGATCACACGCAACCATTTCAAGAGTTTGAACAAACAGTGAAGGCGTTTGGATACGACGAACGGAAGTTGCAGGCCTTTATAGAAGTTTTTGACAATATCCTAGGTTCGGTTCGTGGACCCTTAGTGGTGCTTGATTCCGATTTGAAGGTTGTAAAGGCCAATCAGTCCTTTTACCGGACCTTCAAGGTCGCACCGGAGGGAACAGAGGGCATATTAATATATGATCTTGGCAACCGGCAATGGGATATCCCAAAGCTTAGAGAGTTACTTGAAGATATCCTTCCTCAGAATTCCACATTTAATGACTTCGAAGTAGAACATAACTTTGAGACCATCGGCCGAAAGATAATGCATCTGAACGCCAGACGGATTTACAGAGAGTCGAAGCAAACCCAGATGATTCTCCTATCCGTCGAGGATGTGACTGAGCGTGAATATTATAAAAGGCATCTTGAGGAGCTTGTTGAAAAACGAACGGCCGAAATGAGAGCCGCAAGAGAGGAGGCGGAAAGCGGCAAACAAATCGCTGAAGCCGCGCTTTTCGAAATAAAAAAGTTAAAAGACCAACTTGAAGCTGAAAGAGCGTATCTCCAGGAAGAAATCAAGCTGGAATACAACCATGAGAACATTATCGGTCGGAGCGATGGAATCAATTACGTGCTTTATAAGGTAGAACAAATTGCCCGCAGCAATACAATCGTTTTGGTTCTTGGCGAGACTGGGACCGGCAAAGAGCTGGTCGCCCGGGCCATTCACGGTTTGAGCTTGCGCAAAGAACGAGCCTTGGTGAAACTGAATTGCGCCACACTGCCTTCAAACCTTATCGAAAGCGAGCTGTTTGGTCATGAGAGAGGCGCTTTCACAGGCGCCCATTCCAGACACTTGGGGCGATTTGA
>JAWOGN010000394.1:0-13212 GCA_046496815.1 Desulfatiglandaceae bacterium | reverse complement strand
AGCGCAATGATCTCCTGAACCCCATACTTATGAAACGCGGCGCTGTTTTCTTCCTGAAGCTCCTCAAAAAGGCCCCACTCCCCCATCCTCCGTATCTCATTCCCGCAACAGGCTTCCTCTACCCCGAGGACGCCGAATTCCACGCCGGCTTGAGTAAGTATTCTCGCCACGTTTAAAGGGATGCGCATACACCGGGGGTCATAGGCCTGAATGCAGCAGGTGAAAAGCAGTCTCTTGGATTTTGTTTCGCCGATATGGGGTACCTTAAAATCGAGGTCCTTCAACCAGTCGGCCCTTTTTGTCCGTGGACGACCCCACGGGTTTTTCTGCACATAGGTGTTCTCCAAGGCCTTTTGAATGGATACGGGGATTCGGCCGCTTTCAACAAAGGCGGACCTCAACTCGATGATCATTTCGGATGGGTTGACATCCCGGGGACACCTGAGGGTGCATTCTCCGCATGAGGTGCAGTACCAGGGGATCGCGTCCTCTATCGGGCGCTGTAATTGATTTTTTCTCACCAGCATACGAATATTGAAAGGGGTTATGGCGGATTCGGGGCAGCTGCCTGCGCACATGCCGCACTGGAAGCACATCGAGACGTTGCTTTCGCTCAGGGAGTCATTCATTCTATTTTCAACCGTTTCGTTGATAAATGCCCGACCGTTCCCCTTTTATGAGGGGTCGGTCGGGCACTAAATAGTATGTATCCCGGTTTGTCAAACATTTTTTGGTTCAGACGCTATGGGTCAATTGATATTTGCATTCGCTGTCCGATTGCCTTAAGCTTTGGCAGCTAGGAACGCCATGGGCTGAAGTCCAAAGTGGGAATGCTCGAAAAGCGCATTGAAACTCTCGAACAACAAATCCGTACCGAAAAGGAAAGCTAGATGGATCTCAAAACGTTGGCGGGCTTGCGTCGCTTCAAAGACATTGTCATGATCCTCATGAAGTATGGATTCGACGATCTGATCGATCGACTTGAGATACCGGGCATAGACCTTGTCAGGAAGATGCACAAGGTGGATCATGAAATGGGGACGTTTGAGAGAATCCGATGCGCCCTCGAAGATCTGGGACCCAGCTTTGTCAAATTCGGCCAGATAATGAGCCTCAGGCCCGATTTGCTTCCACCCGCGTTGATTCACGAACTCAGCAAACTTCAGGACGAGGTGGCCCCCGTAGAATTTTTGCAGATAAAGGATACGGTAGAAAAGAACATCGTGGGGTCCCTGCAAGAAACCTTTACTATTTTTGACGCAGCGCCTTTGGCAGCCGCCTCCATTTCTCAGGTTCACCGGGGTGTCTTGAGCAGGGACGGCCGTATCGCATCCATTAAGGTGCAGCGTCCCGGCATACGCTCGAAAATCAAGGCGGATCTAGACATTCTGGCCGCTATCGCCAACAAACTTCATGACCGGGTCGATGATCTGAAAACCTATGACCTGCCGAACCTTGTTCGTGTGACCAGACGGAACCTCCTTCGCGAACTCGATTTCAAGAGAGAAGCGCGCAACATGAAGATTGCGAAATCCTATGCCGGAGAACATTCGGAAATCTATATACCCGAGGTATATGAGGAATATTGTACGGAACGTCTTCTGGTCATGGAGTACGTTCAGGGAACCAAACTTAAAAATTTGGATACCACGGCCCTCACAGATCCCGAATCGATGGCCAAACAGGGCCTGAAAGCCGCAATCAAACAAATCCTTGAAGACGGGTTTTTCCATGCGGATCCGCATCCCGGGAATTTATTAATCACCGGAGATGAGCGCATTTGCCTCATGGACTGGGGGATGACGGGTCGTCTTTCCCAAAGGGATCGCCATGAAATCATTGATCTCCTGAAATCGGTCGTGGACAAGGACAGCGAGGCGATGGTGCATGCTCTGTTACGCATCGGCAGTGCCGAAGCGGCGATTGATCGAAGGGGTTTGGAAAGGGAACTCCTCGATATCCTAGATTCCTATTATGCCGTCCCAATCAAAAAAATGAATATCGGTCAATTGCTGATGGCCATCACCGCACTGCTGAGGACATACCGTCTGAGGTTGCCTCCGGACCTCGTCATCATGATCAAGGCCCTGGTGACCGCCGAGGGAACGGCGCGCCTCATCTACCCTGATCTGGATGTCGTTTCGGAAGCCAAAGACTATATTTCCACCCTGGCGTTGGAACGCTTCAAACCCGAATCGCTTTGGCGGAGTTTCCGCTTCAGCCTCTCTCAATTTCTGAGCTTACAGCAAGAGGTCCCGACGCGCATCGTACAGATTCTTAGCAAGGCTGACAGGGGAGGGCTTACCTTGGGCTTCCGGCACGAAAACCTCGCCGGTTTCATGAAAACCCTCGACAACATCACCAACCGCCTGACTTTCGGCATCATCATCGGCGCGATGATTATCGGCTCATCCATGATTATCACGACAGGGATCGGCCCCCTTTTATTCGGGTTTCCTGCGCTGGGAGTGATTGGATATCTCATCTCCGGATTGCTCGGTCTCTGGCTGGTTTTCAATATCATCCGCAAACGCAAATACTGAGCAGGGGAAACGCAGACGTACACAGTCCGACCCGTTTTTTTGCCGCGAAGCCGAAACCCCTTTCTTTCTTCACTCCCCGGATTGACGGAAGATAGGAAACCACGTTTCAATGGGGTGGGTGCACATCAGGGAAGAGGAACCGTGGCGGGCGCATGATTACACCGTTGACCCTATGGACCAGGACTTCAGTCGAGCGGGCCAATATCGCGGGCTGCGGAGTCTTTTCCAGAACGCGTTGGCCTGGGTCATCCGCGCCTCATCGAGCGCCGCCTCTCCGTACACCGCCAGGTTGAAGGCCTCGACGATGCCGCCTATTTCCCCGGTGAGTGACGGAAACTGCTTCCCCAGGCGGGAACCATACTCGGCAGGGGTCTCGCTCACAAGATGGGGCAGGCCGCTGCGGTGACCCCATTTCAGAAGGGAACGGTAGAGATGGCCGGCTTCTCGGTAGGGCTTTGAAAATAAAACCACCCTTCTCAGGACGCTTGCAAGGGAGACCCACAGCCTTTTCGCCCACAAAAACACCGATTGCCGGGGGATGTGTCTTCTTCCTTCTCTCGATGTTCTCGAAAACAACCACCGGAACAGGTACCATATACCAAGGGCGCAGAGAACGAGCCCCAGCAACACGCCCATCCCGAAAAGCCCCCATCCCAAGATCCTTTCAACCAGCTCGCCCCACCCAGTACTATCATCCGAGGGAATGAAATCCGCCTCATTCCCTCCGGAGGAAGAAGAAGACGGCGCCTCATGTCGGATTCGACCTCCAAAGAAGAGAAATCGCAACACCCGCACCAGGATAGGGCTCAACGGCCCGGCCGCCGACCTCATTACCCCATAGCCGACCTCGGCAACGGCACGCATGTAAGGCATGAAAAGCAACACCAGGCCGCCTCCAAAGGCAAGGACCACCACGGTGAAGCTTGCCATCACCCCAATCCCCCGGTAATCCGCAAGGAAGTGCCTCCGCGCGCTGCTTCTGTTTCTGGCAAGGCCGATGGACAGAAGGCTGAAGATGAAAAATGGAAACAGCAGGAGCACCGATGCGGGATCCGTCACTTCGATGCCTCCTTTTACCAGCAACAGGAATTTTACCAGCAACAGAAAAAAGAAGGCGGCCACTCCGAGATCAAAACGGCCACATACGGTGAGGTATGCAGTTGACCTTCCGGCCAAGGTCACCCCTCCCAGCCAGAAAAGCAACGCAAAGATGAGGACGATCACGAGTATCAACCCGTCCAGTGGATCTCTGTTTGCAGCGAAGAATTCCAGGAGCCACTTTTTGTCAAAATAGGAATATGCCCGGTAGTTCAAGGCGTATATGATCCTCGATGCGGCGAGCACACATCCCAAAACCTGGAGCCCCAATACCGAGATCACCCGCAAACCCGCTCCCCGGACCACCCGGGTAAGCGCCGCCCCCAGGAAAAACGTGCCGATCGCCTCGGGCAAGGGAAAAGGCCGTTGCACGATGGAGGTCATCAGGAAGGCGGCCCAGGCATAGAGCCAGCTCAGCTCCATTCCGCCATGCGCCCAAAATAATAGCCTTCCTCGATCCTTGCTCATGCTTTCCGAGCCTCCGCCATGCGGATCTCATCCAGGCGATGCACTTTACCCCCAAGCGTATGGCGGTTGCTTTCCCATGGAGCACGAGAAGCGCACACCACGAATATCGTGGGTATTTTTTTATGGAAAAAGTATTGAGCGGTTGCCAGGGTCCCCTCGTCTTGCTCGTATGAGAAGTGAACACAACTCACGGCCCAGACTGATTCCAGGGCTCGACGCAGTGTATCCTTAAGGCACCCATCGGCCTTCATCTTGAGCCTGGCGAGAATTTCCAGGATTGAGGAAAGCTGTTGCGGGCTTCTTCTTATCGGCAGGATGGATGGACCTCCCTCCACCACGCCGTTGGTGACGAGCCCTACCGCAAGACCCCTCCGATAAGATTGAACCGCAAGGGACCCCACAACCTCAAGCGCGGCCTCGAAGCTATCCGGAGCGTTTTCTCTCTCAAATTGACTTGCCTCAACGGTCAGCAAGATCTGTTCCTGTTCCGAAGGCTCAAAGACCTTTTCCTGAAGGCGATTGTGACGCGCGCTCGCCTTCCAGTGGATGTGTCGGGCCGGTCTCAAGTGCTGGTAATCCCGGGTCCCGAGTATATAAACGGGATCCTGTACGGGGCTTTTGGCACCCGGAACACCAAAGAAATCCCGCCTCGGCAGTGCGAAGGGCTTCAGCGGCACGAGCCTGGGGTACACGATGACGTGAATATCCCCCCCGGTCCGCTTCTCCCGGGGGAAAAAACCGAAGAGGTCGCCCACCTGGATATGGGCGGGACCGACGCGATGTATCCCTCGATGGCGGGCAATGAGCTCCCACCTGAACCTTGCCTGCTGATACCACAGCAACCCAGATTCGCCGGTGAGTTCGGTCTCCCCGAAAGCGGGATCGAGCGCACCTTCGACGGGCACCCGCATCTGGATCCACACGGGCAGAAACTTGCGATTTTCCGCGCTCATATAAAGGAGCAGGGATTCGCCGGGAAAAAGCCTGTGTTTGTCCACCATCGAGACGCACCCGATCCTTGAGAGGCTTAGCCTGCTCCACAGCCTTGCCCCGAGCGTGATCCCCAACACGATAAGGGCCAGCACGGTGAGATCCCGCCGGCCATGCAGCAGCGCGATAAAGAGGCAGACGCCTACCAGGAACTGTATCAGCGGAACAATAAAAATGGAGGGAAGTCGGCTTTCCAGGGTTTCCACGGCAACCCTTCTATTCGGTGGGAGCGGGTACGGGTATCCGCCCGGAGATCTCCTCAAGAAATTGCTCGGGTGCTCCTCCCCGCAACCGCTCTGCGTCGGTCAGGATCAATCGGTGTGCAAGGACGGGCAATACCAGGTGCTTGATATCGTCCGGCAGGACGAAGTCTCTTCCCCGCATTGCCGCCAGAGTCTGGCCGGTACGCATCAAACTGAGAGAACCCCGCGGGCTGGCTCCGAAACGAAAGGCCTTGTTGTTGCGGGTGGCCCGCACAATATCCGCAATATATTCCCGGACCGGAAGAGAAATTCGAATTTTCTTTCGTGCTCCTTGTAACGCCGTGATTTGCTCGGGACTCGCTACGGCCTTGAGGCGCTCCAAAGGGTCTGCCTCTCGAAAACGTTCCAGCATCGAAACTTCCTCATCCTTTTCCGGGTAACCAAGACGAAGTTTGAGCAGAAATCTGTCAAGCTGTGCTTCGGGCAAAGGAAAGGTTCCCTCCAGCTCAATGGGATTCTGGGTGGCCACCACGAAGAAGGGATGCGGCAAGCGATACGTCTGACCATCCACGGTGACCTGCCGTTCCTCCATGCTCTCGAGCAGGCTGGACTGGGTGCGGGGAATCGTACGGTTAATCTCGTCGGCCAGCAAAATATTGGTGATCACCGGCCCCGGCTGATACGTGAAGTGGCCGGTCTGCTGATTATAGACGTTAAACCCGGTGATATCCCCGGGCAGCAGGTCCGGGGTAAATTGCACCCGCTTAAATGTGCCGCCGATAGTCTTCGCCAGGCACTTGGCCAGTAAGGTCTTCCCCAGCCCGGGGACATCCTCGATGAGCGCATGGCCTTCTGCGAGAAGGGCGACCAGCAGAAGTTCGATGGCCGACCGTTTGCCCACGATCACCCGGGAAATGTTTTCGATGATCCGCTCACACAATGAGAAATCCACCGCAACGACTCCGAATGCGCATATCAGCCCACAAGGGATCGGGCAAGTTCCACAGCTTTCATCCTGACCTCGTCCGGCATCTCCTCCGGTACGGTGCAGCCGCCCGCATACAACGTACCGGATTTCCTTGCCAGGAAAAAGTCCACAATCCGATCGAAGGCGGTGAATATGCCTTCCGCATTTTCTTCAAAGCCGCCCCCGCCGGTGACCAAGAGGCCGATGCGTTTTCTTTCCATGAGTGAGGTGTGACCCGGCTTGTGGTAGTTGGTAACCAGGCAGTAGCAGCGGTCGATCAGCGCTTTGGTTTGGGCAGAGAAGCCCCAGAAAAAAATGGGAGAGGCGAACAGAACGGCTTCGGAGGAGATCATTCTCTCCATGATATCTATGGCGTCGTCGGTTTGCACACAGGCGATCTCATCCGGTTTTTCCCGGCATTTGGCGCACCCCAGACAGCCTTTGATAGACTTATCATTGAGGTGGAACCGTTCCACAGTGTGCCCAAGTAATTGGAGTTCTGTCTCTACCCATCCCAGAACCGTGGCGGTATTTCCCTTCTTTCTGGCGCTACCCAATAACGTGATGATTTGCATCGAGTTTCTCCTGTATGGCTGCCTTTCATGCTACAAGACCATCACTGGTCTCGGTGGGAAATCCTTGTCGTCCCCTGAAACCTCTTCGGACAAACAATCCTGTCCCGGCAGTTAGGCCCGGGAAGTCTCCGGCAGTTTTCTGACCCACAGATCCCTCTGGGGAAAAGGGATTTCAATGCCGTGCCGGGCGAGCGCATCGTAGACTGCCATGTAAAGTTCATGCGATACCAGCCCCCGTTGCACGGGACGTTCGATCCAGCAAAGCAATTCAAAGTCCAGGCTGGAATCTCCAAACCCGCGCATGCGCACGCGAGGAATGGGTTCCCGGCAAACCGTGGCATGCTCTTTTGCAACGCTTTCAAGCACTTTGACCACTTCTTTCACATCAGAGCCATAGGCCACGCCGACCTTGATGCGAATGCGATATTTGACCCAACGCCCACCGGACTCGTTGATGATTTTGGAGTTGGCGATCACGGAATTGGGCACGGTCACTTCGACATCATCACGGGTCAGCAACCGGGTGGAGCGGATGCCGACCTTCGTGATCTCTCCCCGTTCCCCCGAATCCAGGACCACGTAGTCGCCCAGTTTATAAGGCGCGTCGGCGATGATGAAAAACCCGGCAAACAGATTCGCCAGTGTATCTCGAGCTGCAAAACCGACGGCAATACCGATTACTCCTGCAGAAGCGAGCCACGCAGTGGCATCGATGTTCCAGACTTGCAGCAGTGCATACGACCCCACGGCGACGATGATGACGGTGATCATCAGGTCAAACAGGGGAAGGGTGCGTTCTTCCACAATGGCAAAGCGGTCGCGAATCCTGCCGAGCATTTCAAGGGCAATGTGGCTCGCTTTGAGTGCCGCGCGCATTAACTGCAAGATCAGAATGCTCACCAGGATACGAATGATGAGTGTGATGGCGAAATCACTTAAAGGCAGGGTATGCAGGGCCGTAACCAAGCTGATATAGCCCACGGACAGCGCAGCCACTCCCGCGCCCAGGCGAATCAGTTGCCCCATCAGTTCAGCATTGGCCCGCTCGGAGATTTTTAGGCCCCAGAACAGGATGAACCGGCGAGCAAGATAGGCCAGACTCAGTCCGACCACAATGATGACGAGCGCCAATAGGAATGGGTGCATGGCCAGAAGGTCCCAGAGGCTTTCGAGCCACGAAGGCAGCCAGGACGGTGTATGGATGGTGGTCTCAGTCAATTCGTTCATTTCAAAATTTCTCTTTATGTCGCAATTCGTGTCAGTATTTTCAAGCCCGATGGTGTCGTAAAAAGTCGTCACTCCGGTGTAAACCCCTATGAATACGGGATCTTCAACCGGGGTCCACGTTCCACCTTAACCGGCTGAAAAGACCGGATTTCGGCTGCAGTCTATCCCGCACGCGACGCGGGGTCGGAGTGAAGGAGAGAAAAGGGAAGCAGTGCGTGGCTTCTTCATCACACCGATGAAGCTCCATACGTTGCAGATCCCCGTTTCTAATTTATGAACGTTTTACATTACGCGAAGGATATATCGCATCCAAGCCGGAACTGCAAGGCATGGAATTCGGAGGATATGCCCGAGGCGTTTCAAATCCATTCTTAGAAGACTGATTTCGATGGCAGGAACCTTTTTTCGAGCGCCGAGAAGCGGCGGATTCCCAACTGTTTTTTTCATGATTTCGGTCAGTTGCTTTGGTTTGAACCCGGCCGACCATTTCCATGTTTCTTTTTTCATAAAATAAGTTACTATCCACTCAGTTGTTGTCTACGCAACCGCAACGAGTGGTAAAACGCCAAACAATGGATTGTCATTTTTGGATATCAAAGGATGCTATTATTTGTATGCTCTCAAAATAAAGCGTCGTCTTAGGGAGAAAAGCTTTGAAATACGCTTCTTCCATACTGGCCTATTTTTCGCATGACGAAAGTGCCAAACGCAATCTCCGGCTGCTCTTGAAATTCCTTCTCGTTCTGGTCCTGCTGGTGACCGTCTACAGCATCGCCTTCCATTTTCTGATGGCCCTTGAGGGGAGGGAATATTCCTGGATCACCGGTTTTTACTGGACCCTTACGGTGATGACCACGCTGGGTTTCGGCGATATTACCTTCCACACGGATTTGGGACTTCTCTTTTCCATCCTGGTGCTCATTACCGGGGTGATCTTCCTTCTCACCCTGCTTCCTTTCATCTTTATCCGGTTCTTTTACATCCCCCTGGTTGAAGCCGAGTCAAAAAATCGAGCCCCGAGGGAGCTTCCCCCGGAAACCAAAGACCACGTGATCCTCACCGCCTATGACCCCGTGACCGTAGCGCTCATCGGAAAACTCAAGAATTACCGCTACGAATATGTCCTGATTGCAGACGACCTCCGGCGGGCTCTGGAACTTTACGATGCCGGCATTCGCGTCGCGGTGGGGGATGTTGATGATCCCGAGACGTATCGCAAAATGCGGATTGACAGGGCCCTGTTAGTGGTTGCCACCAATCCGGACGAAATCAACACGAATATTGCCTTTACCGTTCGCGAACTGAACGAACATGTCCCGATCACCACCACCGCCGATTCATCTTACTCGGAGGACATCCTGCAGATGGCCGGCAGCACAAGGGTCCTTCAGCTCTACGATATGCTGGGCCGCTCCCTGGCGACATGGACTGTGGGAGGAGACTGCCGTTCGACCATCATCACCCGGTTTGATGAATTAGTCCTGGCAGAGGCCTCCGCCTCAGGGACCCCTCTGGTCGGAAAGACACTCGCAGAGTGCCGTTTAAGGGAAGATTTCGGAGTGAGTGTGGCGGGGATCTGGGAGCGGGGGCAATTCAGCATTCCCAATGCGGAAAGCAAAATCGAACAGAACAGCGCGCTGGTGCTGGCGGGCTCCAAAGAAAGCATAGCGGCCTACGATGACGTCTATTCTTTTTACCACATTTGCCGTCTGAGCGCGAATCCGGTCCTCATCATCGGGGGCGGGCGCGTTGGGCAGACCGTCGCGGGTCGTTTCAAGGAGCGGGAGATGCCTTATCTGATCATCGAGAAAAATCCTCGGAGAGTTTATGAAGGAGAAAACTATGTGCTGGGCGACGCAGCGGATATCCGTACGCTTCAGAAGGCCTGGGTCGAAAAAGCCCCCGCCGCCTTGCTGACCACGCACGATGATGCCACCAACATCTACTTGACTAAATACCTGAGAAGCTTAAGGCCGGACATGCAAATCCTAAGCCGGGCGAACATCGAGCGTAATGTGTCCTCTCTTCACCGCGCCGGCGCCGATTTCGTCATGTCCTATTCTTCTCTCGGTGCCACCGCGATTTTTAATTTACTCAGAAAGGAAGAAACCCTGATGTTGGCCGAGGGACTGAACATCTTCCGTCTGGAAGCTCCGCAAGCGCTCATAGGCAAGAACCTGGCACAATCCAAGATCCGGGAGATGACAGAATGCTCCGTCGTTGCCATCACGATAAACGGCACCATGTCGATCAATCCCGATCCACAGGCGCCGATTGAGAAAAATACCGAACTGGTATTGATCGGGAGCTACGAGGCAGAGGAAAAATTCCTCCAGTGGAGTAAGCAATGACATCTGTAGTTTTGCGTGTGTGGGGTCGAGCCGACTCAAGCCACGGGGTCTGTTACAGGCCGGATCATCATTATGTAACACCACCATCTCTCACAGGGTCTGCATAGAATGACGGACGGAAACATATTTGTGGAAATCGCCGCTATTTTAGGCCTCGCCACTGTAGTTGGAATCCTGGGGCAAAAATTGCGTCAACCTTTGATAATCATGTTTCTCGCCACGGGCATTCTGGCCGGCCCCTCATGTTTTGGAATCATACAGAGCTATGATCAGATCGAATTGCTGGCACATATCGGCATTGCCCTTCTGCTGTTTATCGTCGGCCTCAAACTCGATTTGAATTTGATCCGCACCACCGGCCCGGTCGCTCTGGCTACCGGCTTGGGGCAGATCATTTTCACGTCGATAATCGGTTTCGCAATCGCCATGTCCCTGGACATGTCGTTCCTTGCCGCAGCCTATGTGTCTGTCGCACTCACTTTTTCAAGTACGATTATCATTGTAAAGCTCCTGTCCGACAAAAAGGAAATCGACTCTCTCCATGGTCAGATAGCTATCGGCTTTCTGATTGTTCAAGATATCGCCGCAATTCTGGCTTTGGTGGGCCTGACCACCTTCGGATCATCCGTTGCTGAAGAAGGGAAGACCTATCTCACGACACTGTTGATCGGCGCCAAGGGTTTGGGGTTGTTGGGGGCTGTCGCCCTGCTGATGAAGTACGTCCTGCCGAACCTGACCAGACGTCTATCGCACTCTTTGGAATTGTTGACTCTTTTCGCAATTGCATGGGCGGTTTTTCTTGGCGCAGGCGGTGAGTGGCTTGGGTTCAGCAAGGAGGTGGGGGCCTTTCTCGCCGGAGTGTCGTTGGCATCCACCGAATTTCGCGATTCCATCGGGGCGCGCCTTACAGGTCTCAGGGATTTTCTTCTCCTGTTTTTCTTTATTGACCTTGGAGCACGTTTGGATTGGTCCACGGTGGGCTCGCAGGTGGGTCCATCGCTTGTTTTTTCTCTCTTCGTGCTCATCGGGAACCCGCTCATTGTCTTAGTTATCATGGGGGTCATGGGATATCGACGACGCACGGGATTTCTGGCCGGATTGACGGTGGCCCAAATCAGCGAATTTTCTCTTATCGTAGCGGCGTTGGGATTGAGCATCGGCCACATTACCAATGAAACCGTTGGTCTAATTACCCTCGTCGGGGTTGTAACCATTTTTATCTCCACTTACATGATCCTATATTCCGGCAAACTTTACCAGTTTCTATCCGGCCCGTTGAAGGTGTTTGAAAGGCGTAACCCATATCGGGAAACCGCCATAAACACAGAAAAAGAAACAGCTTCGGTAGACGTGATTTTGGTGGGTTTGGGTAACTATGGAAGCGGAATTGCAGAATACCTATTACGGCGTAATAAAGTCGTATTGGGCATTGATTTTGACCCCGGCGCATTGGACAAATGGCGTGAACAAGGGTTATCCATTTTATATGGAGACATGGGCGATCCGGAGATTCATGAGCATTTGCCCATAGATAAGGCACGATGGGTGATCAGCACGGTCCGGTCAAAAGAGCTGAACTTGGCGCTTCTCCACAATTTTAGAAAAGAAGGATCCGATTGCAGATTGGCTTTGACCGCTGCGAACGAGGAGGAAGCCGAAGCGTTCAAAAACGCGGGTGCTCACTTGGTTTTCCGACCATTTGCCGACGCCGCGGAACAAGCTGCCGATGCTTTAACCTATGCGATGGATTTCTTGCCGGAAAATATTAATTGGCCGATTTCGTTTCTTGAAGTGCGCATTCGATCGGATGCTGCGGTGGCCGGCAGGACCATCAGAGATATTCCATTACGGTCCATGACCGGCGTATCGGTTCTGGCTGTAAGTCGGGGCGGGCAGGTGTTTTACGAACAGGAGCCGGATTTCAGGATCTTTCCGGGGGACCGTCTGCTCATCATGGGGCCGCCGGGCGGGTTAAAGGAAGCCGAAAGCGTACTCAATCAACTTGAGATCAGACGAGATACGGAGTATGGAGATCGTTTTGGTATCGCGGAAGTCAGCGTAGGAGGCGATTCGCAATTTTCAGGGCAGTCGCCGGCGGACCTCCGTTTTCGGCAAAAGTATGGAGTCACTTTGGTCGGAATCCGGAGAGGCACGGATCAGATAACGACGATAAATCCGGCAGAGCGTTTGTTGGCCGGGGACTGCCTGGTCGTTATCGGGACTACCGAGGCAGTCGGCAAGTTGAAGAAGCTGGAGCCCTTATAGGGAACTATCCTTTCGGCTTGGGCCGCTTGCGGCTCTTGCGGGGGTCAGGTCGCAACCAAGGAGCAGAACATGGGTGGGAAAGTCATCATTGACCAAGCAGAATGCATAGGGTGCGGAAGCTGTCATGAAATATGTCCGGAAGTTTTCGCGCTTAACAAGGAAATTGAAAAGGCAGAAGTGATCAAACCGGAAGGTGGGCCTGAAGATCTCATTGAAGAAGCCATGGGCGAATGCCCCATGTCATGTATTTTTTGGGATTGACGGCTGGATTTCTGACTTAAACTCGTGGATTTGATCTTCGCTTTCCGGAAATCGAGTTACACCGTTCATGACCTTTCACTGTTGAGAATCGTCAACTGGTCGTTCAGGGTCCAGAAGTCGTAAATGTAGCCGATCAGGAACAGACCCCCGGTCAGAAGATATATGACCCCGCTGATCCACTTTCCCATGTAGAAACGGTGGATGCCGAAAACACCCAGGAAGCTCAGCAGGATCCATGCCACATTGTAACTGAATGGTCCGGTT
>JAWOGN010000302.1:0-13058 GCA_046496815.1 Desulfatiglandaceae bacterium | reverse complement strand
GAAGCACTTGATGGCCGTATTCAGTAGATAGCCAAGGGCTCTGGCCTTATTCGCCGAGATCTGATCTTTCTTTAGCTGGTTGAAAGTTTGGGAGACAGCTTTCTGGATAGCTGCCATCGAGGTAAGATAGATGGCCCTGGGGACGGGCTTCATTTTTCCGGGCTTGGTTAGTTTAATTTGTGGTTTTAGGGGTTTACGCTTCATAATCTTGTGGCCTACATCCCCTTTCAGCTTCTATCTCGATATTCTAAACGCATTATCGGTGCCAGTGTTTTCATGTCGCAGTGCAGCAACCTACGCCATTTTTCGGCATCCAATCTGCGGAGCCTTCTATACCCGTTGATGACATGTGAGACGGCGGTATAGTGGCATCCCAATTTTTTTGCGAAATTGCTTTGACTATCATGGTGTTGAATAATGAGCAGCCTGATTTCCCTGTTGTTCTTTTTCATTCTTAATCCCCAATCTTGAGGTTAATCTTGTAAAATAGTGTACCATAACGTTCAAACTACTGTCAAACACTTTTATTAGGTAGAATTGTTGTGTATTGTGTTCAAATGCTTAGGCAAAGAAAAGCCCCGATCGGTTGCGCATTCGAGGCTGATTTTTTACTTTAGATGGGGTCTGTTACTATGCTACCTTGATTTTCCTGTAGGCCAGTGAAAAAGGCAGAACTAAGGTATGAGGTTTTCGAAAATTATCAAAGGTATCTTTTAACATATCCAATATTATCAATGACCTTATATATCTCAATTGAGTTAAAAGCTGCTAAAAAGTTTCCCTTCACATGAAATTTCAGACGGAGAAGAAGTATGACAAGGGAAGAAATTGTAAAACAGGTAAAAGCGCAAAAGATAGAACTGATTCGTTTTGTTTACATTGACAACGACGGCGTTATTCGGGGCTATACCACAACCGCCGACGAACTGGAAGCAGACTTGGCATTGGGCCATCCATTTGCGATCGCCATGCCGTTTTTCAGTGTGCTCGACGACCTCCCGCCCGGAACGCGCTTCGGATGTGTCGGAGAGGTTATGGGTCTCCCGGATACGGAGACCTTCAAGATTTTGCCGTATGCCTCCAATTCGGCCATGATGATCTGTGATTTCGTCGGGAAGCGCGATCACGAACCTACCGGCCTCTGCGCCCGATCGTTGCTCAAGGAGTTTTTGTCCGGTATGGATTTTGAGGTGCGAGCTGCCATCGAAAATGAATTTTATCTGTTGAAACGGGACGAAGCCGGTAACCTGATTCCATTTGACGACAGCCTGTGTTTCGCCACCAAAGGAATGAATCAACAACATGATGTCGTCTTGGACATCGTACGTGCCCTAAAGGCTCAGGGATTCATTGTGGAGAAATACTATCCCGAGTATGGGAAAGGCCAGGTTGAAATCGTTTACAAATATGGAGATGCGCTTCAAACCGCCGACAATCAGGTCATCTTCCGCGAGACGTGCCGGGGTGTCGCTCAAGAGTACGGTCTTGTTGCTTCCTTTATGCCCAAGCCCTTCCAAAAACTTGCGGGCAGCGGCGCCCACATTCACTTTAGCTTGTGGAAGGACGGCAAAAACCGCTTCTTTGACGGCTCAGCCCAAAAGGGGCTTTCTGAAATAGCTCACCACTTCATCGGCGGGATACTGAAGCACATTCAGGCCCTGTGCGCTTTCACGGCCTCGACAGTCAATTCATACAAGCGGCTGGTGCCGCATAACTGGGCATCGGCCTACACGTGCTGGGGATTCGACAACCGGGAGGCGGCTGTTCGAGTCATCACCGGAATGAAAGGCCTCGAGGAAAAAACCTCTCACATTGAGTTTAAGCCGGCTGACGGGGCTTGCAACCCCTACCTGGCAATTCTGGCGACGTTGGCGGCCGGCATGGACGGCATCAAACACCGGATTGATCCGGGCGCATCCGTCAACATGGATCCCCATGATATGCCGGCAGAGGAGAAACAAGCGCGTGGGATTGAAAGGCTTCCTGAAACACTGGGACAAGCCGTCGAAGCGTTGCATGGAGACGCGCTTTTCACTGAAGTGCTGGGCCGTGTCTTCGTTGAGGAATATCTCACCCTGAAACGTTTTGCATGGAGTGAATATATCCATCAGGTCTCTGCATGGGAGGTTGAAACCTATGCGGAGGCTTTCTAGGAATACATGTGCTATTAACCCCAAGTCAAAGAAAGGAGAAAAAACGATGAACAAACTGCTGCAAACTTCCGGACAGATGGTACTGAGTTTGGCCCTTATGCTTGTATTCATCCCTACGGCGCTCGCCAAGGAACCGATTAAAATCGGCGCCATCGTAGAATTGACCGGCGAGGCGGCCGAGATGGGTATCGAAAACCAGCACACCATAGAAGTGGCCGAATCCCTTCTCAACTCCCATGGTGGTATCGGTGGCTATCCGGTCAAGATCGTGATCTTTGACGGCGGGTCCGATCCTGCCATGTTCGCAACCAAGGCGCACCGACTGCTGGGAGATGAAAAGGTGATCTGCGGGATCGGCGGCAATGACATTTCATTCGCCACGGCGGCCGGGGAGGTCTTTGCAAAGGCCAAAACGCCATACGCCGACATCGGGGGCACGACGCCGACAATTCCACTCATCAGTGACTTCATGTTCATGGCACCCGGTCCGGACAACGATCAGGGCCGCGCGGTGGCCAAGTATGTCAATGAAAAGCTGGGTTTTAACACCTTCGCCATCTTCAAGGATGTCGCCAGCGCATACGGAACCAAGCTCACCGAATATTTTATTTACTATGCCAAGTTTTTCACAAAAAAAGACGATCCGGTTCCCTTGGTTTTGAGCTATCAGACCGGCGACACCGACTACGCCGCACAGTTGACCAAGTTAAAAGCGAGGTCCAAGACGCTCGGTATTCAGGCGATTATCCTGCCCACCTGGCCTCAGGACGCCCCAACCATTGCCAAACAGGCTCGCGATCTGGGGATTGACTTGCCGCTGATCGGTACGGATGGGGTGGACACCACCGCCCTTACCGATGTCGGCGGGGAATCCGTTGAGGGCATGGTCTTTTCCACACACTTTCACCCGGATCAGCCGGGCCTGCCCGAAATGGCCCGGAAATTCGTTGTGGAATATAAGAAGAAGTACAAGGAGGATCCGGGCGCTTTCGGCACAATGGGCTATGATGCGCTGATGATCATGGCCGAAGCCATCTCGGCGGTAATCAACGACAAAGGCGCAGACTGGTGGGACAAGGCCGGCCTGGCGGAAAAGCGGCTGGCTGCGCGCGATGCCCTCTGGACGGTTCAATTCAAGATGACGACCCAACCATTCGGATTCACTAAAGAAGGTTGGCCGAGAAAAGGTCAAGTCTGGAAAGTGGTCAAGGGAGGAAACCGTGACTTCCATGACTTTCAGACCTACGAAAGCTTCACACCGGCGGGTATCAACACGCTGCCGTTCAAGTAGACCCATTCTCAACTTCTCACGGAAGACGGGGACCGGCGCGCCGAAGGGCGCGCCGAAACCAAACAACTTCGAGGCTGCGGTCACCACCCTGAAAAATATCGTCTTGCAAGCGCTCGCTGGTCTGCAGCCCCAATAGACACAAGACATTTCCAATGAGACAACGGTTTCCTTCGGAACCATCGTGAAATGGAGGAGGGTATTGACGGAAAGGGCGCTAAACCACGCTGACAACAAAGAGATACTTCGCCTGGAAGCGCTGACCAGAAATTTCGGCGGTCTCCGGGCAGTATCCAATTTTGGGCTGACATTGCACCGAAGAGAATTGAAGGGGCTGATCGGTCCCAATGGAGCGGGCAAGAGCACGGTGTTTAACTTGATTTCAGGGCTCTACAAGCCAAACAGCGGCCGGATTTTCATGGACGGAGAAGATATAACCGGTAAACGCCCCCATGTAATTGTGAACAAAGGTCTTGCCCGCACGTTTCAAACCGTCAAGCTGCTCGAAGGCAAATCCGTTATGGAAACCATGATGACCACTTTTTTTCTTGCATACGAATACAACACGCTCGATGCAATTTTCCGAACCAAGCGTTACAGGAAGCAAGAGAAGGCTTTGGAGGAAAAGGCCATCCATTTCTTGACAAAACTCGGCGTCGATCATTTGAAAGATGAAATCGGCAACGAACTCCCTTACGGATTTCAGCGAAAGGTCAGCATTGCCGGGACGTTATGCCTGAATCCGAAAGTTTTGCTTTTGGACGAACCAATGGCGGGATTGACGCATTCTGAGAAAAACGAGTTGATAGATATAATCCAAAGACTCAGGGAAGAATTTCATATCAGCATCATACTTGTGGAACATGACATGAAGGTGATCATGAAAGTGTGTGACTCGATTGCGGTCATAAGCAACGGTTTGCTGATTGCTGAGGGAAACGGCGAACAAATCCGTACCAACCAAAATGTTATAAAGGCGTATCTGGGAAAGAACATCCTATGAACAGTGATCCATTGCTTCAGTTGATACGCCTTGCTTCCGGCTACGGCAAAAAGATCATTGTCAGGGATATTAGTCTTCATGTCGGCCGGGGAGAAATCGTCACCCTGCTCGGCTCCAACGGCGTCGGCAAGAGTACGATTCTTCGGACAATTACCGGGCAGATCAGGCCTCAAAGCGGTCGCCTCCGCTATATAGGCCGGGACATCTCCGGTTTGCCGCCGCATCAAATCGCTTCAATGGGGGTCGGTTACAGCCCCGAAGGACGCCGGATATTCGGCAACCTCACCGTGTACGAAAACCTGGTTGTGGGTGCATACCGTCTCACAAGCAAGCAATCCTTCCAGGACAATCTGAACTGGATGTACACCCTTTTCCCTCGACTGAAGGAGCGAAACGCCCAAGAAGCGGAAACGCTGAGCGGCGGAGAGCAGCAAATGCTCGCCATCGCCCGGGCACTGATATCCAGCCCCCATTTACTGCTGTTGGACGAGCCTTCGCTGGGACTCGCGCCGGTTGTGGTCCAACGAATTGCCGAGACGCTGCTTCAAATCAATCAGACCGGTGTTTCAATTTTTCTGGTCGAGCAAAATGCCAATATGGCGCTTGAGATCTCTCATTACGCGTTGGTGCTGGACAACGGCCGTATTGTTCACGAAGGAAACGCAAAGCAATTGCTTGAGGATCCACAGATCGCCGACATCTATCTGGGTTTTGACTAAATGCGCGAATAGGAGCATGGCTTGAACTACCTGTTGCAGCAGTTGATCAATTCTTTGGGCTGGGGCAGCCTGAATGCAATGATGGCTGCCGGCTACACCTTAACCTTCGGTATCATCGGACTGGTCAATTTCGCCCACGGGGAAGTGATGATGGTCGGGGCCATGGCCGCCTTTTTGACCTTGGTAATCTGGGAATTGCCGTTCTGGGTGGGCTGTCTGGCTGCGGTTGTGGGCTCTATCGGCATTGGACTTTTTATCGAACGGATCGCCTTCAGACCCCTCAGAGGGGCGGGCATGATTACCCTTTTCATCACATCCCTGGCGGCCTCCTTCGGTATCCGAACCCTGTTCATTATGCTCTTCACAGACAAACTGAAACAATTTCCGGTTCCAAAATACCTGAAGGGTGTGATTCTGATCGGCGATCTGATTTTGTTCAAAAAAACGATCATCATCCTTCTCATCACCGTGGTCATCGGCGCGCTGCTGCTCTATTTTGTAAAATACACCAAAACCGGTGCCGCCATGCGTGCCATGTCGTATGATCCGGAAATCGCAGCCACCATGGGCGTTAATACCGAGAAAGTCATTGTCATTACCTTCATAGTCTCGTCCTTTCTGGCGGGCGTGGCGGCACTTTTCTGGGGGATTAAATTCGGCTCCGCGCAATGCAGTATGGGGGTTCTGCTGGTGGTCAATGCGTTTATTGCATCGGTGCTCGGCGGTATCGGCAATGTGTTTGGGGCGATCATTGCCGGCTTCATCCTCGGCGTCGGGGAAACACTTTTCGTCGCGTATCTGCCCGACAGTCTGGTCGGGCTGAGACCTTTATTTGTCTGGATCGTGTTCTTCGCGATCCTCATTTTCAGGCCCAGTGGTCTGTTTAGACCCAATATACGCTAATGGCCCTTGTTATGCGATATCTCAAATATGTGGTTGGAATTGTCATCGTTATTGCATTTTTTTTTGCAGCCGAACGTTTCCTTCCCGGATTTTGGCTCACCTTGCTGCTGCTTTTCGGTATCAACACGATCCTGGCGGTATCCCTGAACATCACCAACGGGTGGGCCAATCTTTTCTCTTTGGGTCATGGAGGGGTGATGCTCGTCGGCGGATATGCGGCAGCATTTCTCACACTGCCCGTCTCCTTTAAGCAGGATCTTTTGAACCTGTCACTGCCTTCCTTTGTCTCGAGCAATCAGATCTCTTTTTTCCCTGCACTGCTGTTGGGCGGCCTTGTCGGGATGGTATTCGGCGTTATTCTCGCCCTGCCGGCCATGCGGCTGAAGGGACTCTACTTCATTCTGGCCACGCTTGGGTTTAACTTCATCACCATTACCATTGTTGAAAACATCCCGGAAATCACCAATGGCCCCATGGGCCTTCGACAGTTCCCGGCCCACACCGACATCTGGTGGGTGTGGGGGATCGCTCTGAGTCTCATCTATGTAGCGTTGCGCCTACGAAAAAGCTTTTTCGGTAGGGCGCTCATCGCATTGGGCCAAGACCAGGACTTCGCGGAGCACATCGGCGTAAACCTTCTCAAATACAAGGTATACGCATTTGCTTTCAGCTCTTTTTTCACTGCTATCGGTGGTATTTTGTGGATCCATCTGATCCTGAACCTCTACCCGCGTGTTTTCGGCCTGCACTTGGTATTCAATGTGGTGACCATGATCGTAATCGGCGGGCTGGGCAGTATTACCGGTGCGATCGTCGGGGCGGCGATCATCACCGGTTTCACCGAAATTCTATCGCCCCTGGAGGAAGGCTTTAGTTTTCTTGGGATGGTAGAGGTACCGCGAATGTTGGGGCTGACGACACTGATGCTGGCCGCTTTTCTACTGATCATTTTGATTGTCCGGCCGGAAGGAATTATGGGCAATCGAGAACTGAATTTTAGCCGGATAAAGAAAGCGCTGCTGAGGGGCCGCTTTCGAAATTAATCCGGCGTTACGGTGTACGAAAAAATGACCAAGAAGCAAATTCCTTTGATGCGTAATCTTGAATTGCGCCGAACTGAATTGACACCAACAGGAGGTAGAATATTATGACAAAGACTGCAGCCGCGTCTGATGGTCACGGCGGTCTTACCCGAAACCGATCGGCTGTTCCAAGAAACACGGCTTTTTTGATCATAGACGTTCAGCATTTCTGCGCCTTTCCGGGAGAGGGGGAGTGGGCACACATTCAGCCGGATCTGATTCCCCAAGATATGGTGTATTATTTCGACCGCATTCAAACCACGGTGTTGCCGAACATCAAAAGACTTCAAAATACCGCTCGAGAGGCGGGGATCGAGGTGATGTATACCGTCATCGAAAGCCTGACATCCGATGGGCGGGAAAGGAGCCTGGATTACAAAATCAGTCGGATCTTTGTTCCGAAAGGTTCCCCCTGGGCCAAGATTCCGGATGAAATTGCACCCCTGCCGGATGAAATTACGATTCCCAAAGGATCCTCCAGTGTCTTTAATTCAACGAACATCGACTACCTGCTGCGCAACCTGGAGGTCGATTACCTGATTGTGGCGGGGCTGGTGACGGATCAGTGTGTTGAATCGGCGGTTCGAGACGCCTGCGACAGGGGATTTCTCGTGACACTGGTTACCGATGCGTGCGGCACTTACAGTCAGGAACGCCATGATGCCTCGCTAAAGGGAATCAAAGGCTACTGCCGGCAGATAACTACGGGCGAATTGACGGTTGAAATCGAGCGCTTCGGCGGTGGCTGAGATATACCGACACACTTCAACCTGCCGATTCGAAAGCGTTTTTCGAGATACAAAATGAAAGGCATCGGCGCATGACGCATTCGCTTCAAGACCGGGACGCCGCCGCGGTCGCAGGTATCCAGAAATTGCGTTTTTTTCCCCATTCAGTTCTCGCCGGTGAAGGCAGCTATCTCATCGATGAGGATGGACGCCGCCTTCTGGACCTGTCCGCGACGTGGGGGGCTGCGAGCCTTGGATACGCCAACCCCGCTCTGGTGGAAGCTGTCACAGCGGCAATGGGGAAGCAGTCGGGGGCCAGCATTCTTTCGGCGGTCAATCAACCGGCAGTGGAACTGGCGGAGAAACTGCTGACAATTGTCCCGGGCTCAGGTCAGCGTCGCGTTTGGCTGGGGCACTCCGGTTCCGATGCGAATGAGGCGGCGCTTCGAGCGATTATGGCTGCCACAGGCCGAAGCAGAGTCATCTCTTTCATCGGCGCCTACCATGGTGGGACAGCGGGGTCCATGAGCATTTCAGGCCATTCGTCCCAAACCACCGCACCCAAGTTGCCGGGAAGTCTTTTCCTGCCCTATCCAAATCCATTTCGGCCGTTTCTGAATGACCCGTCTGGTGAAACGGTGTTGCGTCTGCTGGATTATCATCTGGCATCGGATTTGCCGGCTGAAGAAGTGGCTGCAGTTTTCATAGAACCCATCATGTCGGACGGGGGTCTCATCGTCCCGCCGGCCGGATTCCTGAAAGCCCTCGAGGACCGGCTTCGGCCCCATGGCATACTGATCATATGCGACGAGGTCAAGGTCGGGCTCGGTCGGAGCGGAAAATGGCATTGTTTTCAGCACGAAGGAATTGCGCCGGACGTTGTGACATTCGGAAAAGGACTTGGGGGCGGTCTTCCGCTTTCCGCCGTTGTCGGATCGGCTGATATCTTGAATGTGACCCAGGCCTTCGCCATGGAGACGACCTGCGGGAACCCGATCTCCGCCTCGGCAGGCCTGGCGGTATTGAAAACCATCGAAGAGAAAAATCTCCTGAAACACGCCGACCGGATCGGCCGCCACCTCCTTTCCGGCCTTGAAGACATGGCCAAGTATCACAAATTGATCGGTGACGTGCGAGGCCGCGGTTTGGCGCTTGGTATCGAACTGGTGAAGGATCAGGCGGGACGGGAACCGGCATCGGTTGAAACCGCCAAAGCGGTCTACAGGGCATACGAGTTGGGAGCGATAGTGTACTACGTCGGGATGCATTCCAATGTCCTGGAATTGACACCGCCGCTGATCTTGAGCGTCCGGGAGGCGGAGGAAGCGTTGGAGATCCTGGATCAGGCCATAACGGATGTTGAGCGGGGCCGCGTCTCTGATGAAAAGATCCGCGGCTTTCAAGGATGGTAAGATGTCCGAAACCCTCATCAGCGAACGACTTCTTACCCTTTCGTCTTCAACCGCCTGAGCAAAAATCGCTTACCCTCTCAAAGCGGTATCCACAGGCCGGGTTGCTATCTCTTGACAGAGAAATTCCGTTTCTATAGGAATCAAAATGATGCGCCCTGCTTCGCCTGGGTGTCTTCTGTCTCCTTCGATTGGAACGACTCTCTGGTTATACGGATTTTAATTTTTTGATTCAGAAAGGGAGCAAAAATGACTGATGAAAAATTTCAACCCAAAAAACTCTCGATGACCAACACCAAGAAACAGATGATTGAGGCTTACAATGCCCTGCTGAAGCAGTTGGAGGAAAAAAGAGCCTCTGAATTAAAACCGGAAAGAAAACTTGAAGAGAAAAAGACAAGGGAAGTGGTTGAAACCGCCAAGACGCTGTCGACTGAAGGCGTGGTCAAAGGTATCAATAGTCTGAAAATTGAAATCAATACCGCGCTCGCTCAAATCTCGGATAAGCTCGAAGCAGAAGTGAATAAATTCCAGTCAATCCAAAAAGCAATTGAGGGGAAAGAGCAGGAATTCCAAGAAGTCTATGAAATTGAAAGGCGAGCAGCCACGCTGGCAGCGCTCATAGAAACTCAAAATCAGAAGCAGCTTGAATTTGAATCTGAAATGGCTTCTCGAAAGGAGGAATTGGATAGAGAAATAAAAGGTATCCGGGTTACTTGGGAAAAGGAAAAAAAGGATCACGAAGCACAAATAATAGATCGGGACTCAGAGGAAAAGAAAAGACGCGTTCGGGAGAAGGAGGAGTTCTCCTATGGATTCAGGCGGGAACAACAACTGGCCAAAGACAAGTTTGAAGACGAAAAAGCCAAACTTGAAAAGGAGCTGCAGCTGAAGAAAGAACAGATGGAAAAGGAACTGACGGAGAGGGAAAAGGCCGTCTCCCAGCGGGAAAACGAGTTGCAGGAACTGCAAGAAAAGGTCGGGGCGTTTTCCGGGGAGATAAAAACTGCCGTCGATGCGGCGGTAAGAGACGCGACGGAAAAAGCGAAGGCGGAAGCGGCGAACAAATTGGAATTGCTAAAGAAAGGGTTTGATGGCGAGCGGAACGTGCTCAACACTCGGATTGCGTCGCTTGAGAAAACAGTAGAAGAACAAAATGCCCAACGCATCAAGCTCTCGCAACAGTTGGAGATGTCCTATCAGAAGGTTCAAGATATTGCCCTGAAGGCAGTCGAGGGATCTGCCACCGTTAAATCTGTTTCGAGTCTCCAGCAGTTAATGAGTGAACAAACAAGAAAAGCAACCCAAGAGAGATGACTTATCAGCCACGAACCAAAGAAAAACCCCCTGAGAAAGGAGGAAGAAACTCAGGGGGATAAAGAGGTTTTGGTCGACATCCCAGAATGCGGTTGTTTTCCTGGCGCCAGCTCATCTATTTTTCTAGGAGTTGCCCGTAGAAAAGATGCACCCACACCCGAGAAGTCCTGAACCCTGCGTTATGGAAGCAAGCAAAACAGATGCCACATTGTCTCGCGCATATGAGATCAACTCAAAAGTTTGATTATATTGATTAAGCTGTTTGTAAGTTCATTGGACTGAATGGGTGGAGATGAAAAGATTCATCAACTATGATGGGTCAAAATGAGCCGAAGCAAAAAATAAACACGATTTTTCGGGGTCTGTAAAGCGCCCGCTTTTCAGACTCTCTCTGAAAAGACGTCTAACCCAGATTGATGAGGGCTTTCTCAATGCGCTCGAACGCTTCCTCAAGAACTGAATGCGCCGTCGCCACGTTTATTCGAACATACCCCTCGCCCGGGGGGCCATAATCAGCCCCGTTTTGCACGATGACCTTTGCCTCCGTTTCGAGATATGTCGTCATCTCCCGGCTTGTCATCCCAAAAGCGGCGATGTTTGGAAAAAGGAAAGGGGTTGCCTCAGGCACATGGCAACGGACCCCGGGAATTCCAGCGAGTCGCCGGACCCCGTAATCCCGCATTTTCTCGAGATGCGTCATAAACTTGCCAAGCCAGGCGCTGCCCTGTGTGAGCGCTGCCTTGGCCGCAGCCTGCGCAAGCGTGTCGGCGTGAACAATCATCCCGTGGAGCCGTTTTTTGAGTCCTCTCATGTGCTTTCCGTGACAGACGATATAGGCGATTCGAAATCCCGGAATCCCAAACGCCTTGCTGAATCCGAAAACGCTGATGGTCCTTTCAAACAGATCCGGACTTAAAGCGGCAATGCTGATATGTTTCCCTTCGAATATCATATCCTCATAAAGCTCATCTGAAAATATCAATAAGTTGTTTTCCTTGGCAATCCGTCCAATTCCCTCCAATTCTCGGCGAGTGAAAACTCTGCCGCAGGGGTTATGCGGGTTTGACAGCATCAGCAAACGGGTCTTGGGTGTAATCCGGCGCTTGAGGTCATCCAAGTCCAAACTCAATTCATTGTCAAAATCCAGAGGATTGAAGACAGCAGTTGCCTGCGCGTTCCCAACGTTTTCCATAAAAGGTGGATAAACAGGTCCCGGGCAAATGACGGCCTCATCCCCCGGCCTCAATGCATAGTAACAGGACAAAAAGATAGAGAACATGGTGCCGGGAATCATGTGTACATCATCGGGTGTTGCCGGAATCCGGTTGACCCGATTGAGTTTTTCGCAAACCACTCCCAGCACATCCGGGTCACCGCCATATGCGCCGTAAGGCGCCCGATCTTCCTCCACTGCACGAATGACGCCATCCTTGATTTCCCGGGGGGGTGGGAAATCCATATCTGCCACGGACAGAGAAATCACATCTTCTCCCCATGGTCCCCACTTCAGCGCAGCCCGCGTCCGAAGAAAAGCCTTGTCCACCGTCTCGAATTCAACCATCGTTTCCTCCCCGTTTTCCGCTTGCCAAATCACAAAATTGGTAGTCATCGGGGCACTGTGCCGAGTTGATCAAAGCCCGGAATCTTTACCACATTCGATGAAATGACAGTGCGACCTACCGGCGAGCCGAATGGGACCCTGCCGGGAGTTTAACGACACGCAACAAACAAATGATTTGCCAAGGGTTATCGGGATCAGTGATACACCATCTTGATTCCGGATTGCAACTCCTATGCGATGCCCTGTAAACCAACTCGTCTTTCATACGTCTAAATTCACAAAAAATAAAAACCCAGAAAGGGAGCGGTCAAAATGAAAACAAAAATACTTATAAACGCGTTGATTTTGGGCCTTGGCCTACTGCTGGCAGGAAACACATCATTCGCGAGCGATCGGTTTCAGCTCCGCCAGAAGGGTTACTATGATGGTAAGCCTTCAAAAAATCTCCATGTTGACCCAAGAAAGCGCAGCGTGAAGATTCACAAGAAAGGATATTATGAAGCGCGCCGCCATGGCGGATATTATGGTAGAGGATACGATGATGACAGGTTCACTTATAGAGGGTCTCCAAAGTGGAGACGTCATTTTCAAAAACACCCTCCCAGAGGATACCATTACGGAAAACGCTATCCTGGAGGACACTATGGATATCCCTTTAACTATCGATGCAATCCCGGTTGGGTATTCGGATTCTCTTTTGGTGGCTTCTTCTAATCAGCAAGCTTGCCCGGGACTATGCCACAATCAAGCCGGCGGGCCTGTGGGCAAGTTGGGCACCCGGCCGACGCTCAAGCCCGAGGCATCCAAGACGGCGATACGGTCAGGGTGTTCAACGACCGGGGTCAGCTACTGACGCTTGCCAAGGTGACGGAAGGTATCTTGGCCGGAGTAGCCG
>JAWOGN010000206.1:0-12139 GCA_046496815.1 Desulfatiglandaceae bacterium | reverse complement strand
CTATGACCGTCTCCTCTCGGGCCAATGATGTGGACTCATCCAACTCCCTCAGTACGTCGCTTTCTTCGCTCCTGGCCGTTTCTGACCGGCGGCTTCTTATTTTGGACAGATGCCTTTTAACCTGCTTCTCAAGTTTGTCTATCACCTGGTCAATGGCGGAATACATGTCCGCAGTTTCCTCAACCGCTTTTATCCGGGCGCCGTCTAGGCTTAAAGTTACATCGGCCTGATGCCTGAATTTTTCAACCGTAAGCACAATATGCGCTTCCATGGGTGAATCAAGAAATTTTTTTATTTTTGAGATCTTCTCCTCGGCATAGGTTCTTAAACTCTCTATTGGTTCAGTGTGCCTAAATGTCACAGTGATTTCCATGGGCTGCTCCTTTGAAAAAAAATTGGGGAGGGCAAATCCGAAATTGAAGCTCCCTGCAGCAAGACGCCGGGTTCACCCGAGTCCCCGTCGGAAATGCGCTTGCCCTGCGTTTTCAGGATACTTCTTAGTATTGGTTTCTTCGCCTCCTTGACGGCAGAATACCCATTAACTCCCGGTACTTTGCAACGGTTCGACGTGCCACCCTCATGTTCATCTTTTTCAACAGTTCGGATATTTCTTGGTCGCTGTAAGGTTTCCTCTTTTTCTCTGTTTTGATGATATTCCGAATCTGCTCTTTTACACTTTCTGAGGCTATCGCGTCGCCATCGACGCTTCTGATAGAGCTGTTAAAGAAAAATTTGAGCTCAAATACCCCTTGCGGCGTATAGACGTATTTGTTGGTGGTCACCCTGCTAACGGTAGATTCATGCATTTGGATGTCTTCAGCCACATCCCGAAGTACCAGGGGCTTGAGCCTGGTGATCCCATTGTCGAGAAAACCTCTCTGAAACCGAACGATACTCTCCGTCACCCGGTAAATGGTTCTTTGCCGCTGGTGAATACTCTTGATAAGCCACGCCGCCGATCTCAACTTCTCTTGGATATAGGTTTTTGCATTGTCGGATACGGAATCCTTGCTGCGAAGTATTTCCTTATAGTATGAATTAATCCGCAACTTCGGTAACCCATCCTCATTTTGGACGATTTCGTAATCATCACCGACTTTAAAAACATATATATCCGGTGTTATGTAGATCGTATCATCCTCTGAATAGCTTCTGCCCGGTTTTGGTTCCAGCCCTTGCAGGATACTCACCGCCGCAAGGACCTCCTCGACGGGCACCACGAGTTTTTTTGCGATCTGGCTAAACTTCCTGTCCTCAAGATCCCCCAGGTGATCCATGATCAACTTTTCAACAATCGTCCCCCCGAGATTGTGAAATCTGGCCTGAATGAGCAAACACTCTCGCATATCACGAGACGCCACCCCGATGGGATCGAAATTCTGAATGATGCTGAGTGCTTCCTCAACTGTCTCCAGTGGGTACCCCGCACTTAACGCTATTTCCTCCAATGGGCTGTCCAAATAGCCGTCTTCATCCAAATTTCCAATGATGTGAACGCCGATCTCCCTCTGGGCCTCATCAAGATTGCTCATGTTGAGTTGCCATGTGAGATGAGAGTAAAGATTGGTCTTTGTTGACGTGACACTTTCAAAAGCAGGGGCCTCTCTCTGATCAAAAGGGGATTCAGCCCAACCGGTGTTATATTCGTCTATATAACTCTCCCAGTCCAAATCATCGTCCCGGGCATGCTCCTCAACGGTTACCTCCGGCAGATCCGGCGGATCTTCCGCAGCCTCCTCTCTCTCGCCCTCGGCCCTCCGTTCTTCATCCGTGGACCCTACGGGTTGTTCTTCCAGAACCGGATTGGTTTCCATCTCCTGACAGATGGTTTCCAGGAGCTCGAGCCTTGAAAGCTGCAAAAGCTTGATGGCTTGCTGCAGCTGAGGCGTCATGATGAGCTGCTGAGAAAGGTTGAGAGATTGTCTTAACTCTAATGCCATGATTTAATCGTCGTCACTTCCAATCGAAACATCACATGCAAAAATCTTCTCCAAGATACACACATCGCGCAATCTGACTTTGGACGATCTTTTCAGGTGGACCATGCTCAATGATCTTTCCCTCATTAATGATGTATGCCCGATCGCAAACACTCAAAGTTTCGCGAACATTGTGGTCCGAAATAATAATACCCAGCCCTCGGTCTTTCAATTGTCGAATGATCAGCTGAAAATCATTTATGGCGAGGGGGTCTATCCCCGCGAACGGCTCATCCAAAAGCATAAATCGCGGTTCAGTGACCAAGGCTCGGGTAATTTCTAATCTTCGCCGCTCCCCTCCGGATAATGACAATGCCTTTTGTTTTGCCAAATGAGCGATCTTTAGCTCATTCAGAAGTCTTTCGAGCCGAATTTTCCGCTCGCGGGCCCGGATGCCCAGGGTTTCTAAAATAGCCAGCAGATTTTCCTCAACCGTCAGCTTCCGAAAAACAGACGGCTCTTGGGCCAGGTAGTTAATTCCCCTTCTGGCCCTCAGGTACATCGGATCCTGGGTAATATCCCGGCCGTCGAGAGAAACCCTCCCTTTGAAAGGCCGTGTAAGCCCTACCATCATATAGAAGGTAGTGGTCTTACCGGCACCGTTGGGACCCAAGAGTCCAACAATATCCTGACGTTTGATACTTATGCTTACATCATCAACAACCCGCTTCCCGCCGTAAATCTTTACCAGGCCCTCCGCCTGGAGCATGTCCGCTGTCATGGTCGAAGGGCTACCTCTTTTCGCGCTTTGGAAAGATAAGGGCCTTCACTTTCCGATTTGCAGAACCCTCCACGACGGTTCGATTTTCCTTAATAAACATTGTGATTCGGTCCCCCTCGACAAAATCATTTTCCTGTCTTACGACGGGGTTTCCGGTAAGGACAAGTTTCTCGGCTTTCTGATAATAAATGGCCTTATTAGAAGTCGCCATACCGCCCTCGGTTCGCGTGATCTTGACGTCCCCTTCAGCGACAATTCTGTCAATGCTGTTTCCCGAAGTCTCCGAATCCCCTTGCTTTGGAGTATTTTCATAATAAAGGCGCATTTGTTGGCAGTCTATGACAAATTCATCTTTCTGCGCATTGACATCGCCCGTGAATGTCACCACTCTCGTTTCATTGTCCACCTCGAGGGTTTTGGACTTTATCACGATCGGTTTTGGTTTCGTGTCTTCGGTCTCCTTTTTTGGGGCCTCTGCACTTACAGAAACAGCCGCCATAAGACCGAAAAAGAAAATGGTGACCCATAGAGTCGAGCTATAGGTATTCGGCCGCATCAAATCAATGACCTCTGGTTTAGAAACGTCGTCACATCTGTATGTATCTTAAGTTTCTCTTTCTCCAAGTCCACCCAGAGACCCCTACCAGTCACCGTAAAAAAAGGACCGAGTATCTTCACCGGCTCATCCGTACTTATCTGCCCATTCGCTTCGTTAATCAGGAGATGCTCGGTGAGAATTCGGTACCCTTCTTCTGAGAAACCCTCCAGGTTCCCCCACAAGTTGATCTCTCCTGTGTCTCTCGAATAATCCCCCCTGTTTCCTTTCAGGCTGAAGGCAGCCCGCTTCTCAGGCGCCACTTCTAGCTTAAAATCATTGAAAATAAACGATTTTTTGTCCTCAGAGACCGTCACCTCCCTGGCATTGAGTACCCACTTAACGCCTTTGTCCGGATCATCTTGGGCGTATCTTATGTCTTTAAGTTTGATCCCCTCTTCTGACGAAATTATGCTCAGAAGTGGCGTTTGGATCAAATCTCTCCCCGATCTCACAAGGAAAAAGGCGACCGAGGCCAAAAGCAGGCCCAATCCGATCAGCGGCCATTGTCTTTTGATGAGGCGTTTCAACATTTTTAGTTATTATATCAGCGGCTAAGTTGGTCTGTAAAGCCTATTTTCCGCCGACGGCGTCCAGTGCCGCCTCCCATTTCCCCTGGCTTTTGAGCACCAGTTCACATGCCTCTCTGACAGCCCCGAATCCCCCTTTGTGCGTCGTGATAAAGTCCGCTGATTCACAGACCTCCCGAACCGCATCTGCCACGGCGATTCGAAGGCCCGATTCCGCGAACATACCGAGATCCGGCAGATCATCCCCCACGCTACAAACTGCTTCGGTTTTTAAGCCCTTGGCCGTTTTTAATTGCTTGCAGAGTCGCTTTTTATCGGTAACGCCTTGATAGACGTCCTCAATCCCTAACTCCTTGGCCCGTTGCTCCAAAACCCGCGATTTTCTCCCGGTGGCGATCGCTACGGCCACACCGCAAGACTTGAGCATTTTCAGACCCATTCCATCTTTAACGTCGAAGGATTTTGTCTGCTCCCCCCGATCATTTAAGGTAATTCGTCCGTCCGTCAAAACGCCATCCACATCCAGCAAAACCAACCGAATCCTCGAAGCCTTTTCGCTTACCACGCCCTTTCGCCCCCATTTTGAAGACGCACCCACATTCGCACTGGAATTCAGTCCGTCATGAATAGATTTGTTTTAAAGCGCGCACAAAATGTGCCGTCCTCCATGTCCCGGATTTAGGCTTTTCAAATAGCTGTTCGTGATTTCGGAGCATGCCTTGAGGCAGGTCACTCAAGCAAAGTGATACGTTCAATATCTGATGAGACGATGGATTTCCCTGAGTTTCATCAACAAGGGGCTCAGCGCTTCTAGGGGTAGAGAGTTCGGCCCATCACATCGCGCAGCCGCAGGGTCAGGATGCACTTCCATAAAAACCCCATCCGCGCCGGCAGCAACGGCGGCCTTGGACAAATGGCTCACAAATTCCCGCTGACCGCCTGAGCAAGTGCCGCTTCCACCGGGAAGCTGAACACTGTGGGTTGCGTCGAATACGACCGGGAACCCGAATTCCCTCAGGATGGCAATGGATCTCATGTCAACCACCAGGTTATTATAACCGAAAAAGGTGCCCCGCTCAGTGACCAGTATACGATGATTTCCGGTTGAAGTCACCTTTGCGATGGCCGGTCCCATTTCTCGGGGGGATAAAAATTGTCCTTTTTTCAGATTAACCGCAACGCCTGTGCGCGCCGCAGTGAGGACGAGATCGGTTTGGCGACACAAAAACGCGGGAATTTGGATTACATCCAACACCTCTTTTACTTTTTCAACCTCCTCGGGATGATGGACATCCGACAACACAGGAAGTCCGGTCTCGGCCTTCACTTTTCGAATAATCTTCAGGCCTTTTTCTATGCCGGGCCCTCTGTAGGAATCAATGGACGTCCGGTTTGCTTTATCATATGAAGTCTTGAAAATAATCGGAAGATCAAGAGAATCTCCGATTTTTTTTAAAAAATGGGCGACCTGTAACGTGGTGGCCTCATCTTCGATGACGCAGGGCCCGGCGACCAGGAAAAACGGGCCGTCTGCGTTGAGGGACCACGGTCCGATTTGGATATTCTTTTTCATATTGCATTCACCAAAACAAGCGTTGTTGGATCAAACGGTTCGGCAATTCGTCGTTCGCGGAAAAAAAGCAACAGAAAAAAAGACGGATACGGCTCCGTCAGCCGTGCCGGTATCAACAAATGCTCTCTCTAAATGGAGCTTTCAGCGGTCAGCCGACACCGTGTCTGTGATATCTTTTGGTGAAAGCCGATCGCGCGAGTCCATAAATGCCGGTTTATGGATGAGCACTTACTATCCGAAGGGGCGCACCATGTCAAGAGTGCTTCTTAAATTGCCTTGTTTTGACGGTATTTTTGGGCGACCTTACCTGTGCAGTTGTCGGCTTCATTCCGAGACAGATTGGCGGTATTCAATTGCCGAATGAGCGAAATTATCCTTGTCAGTCCGGTATAGAAGACATAACATGAAAACCTAACCTAAACTGAGCGGTTCAGAGTTTCCCGATGAAATCGGGAAACGTGGAACCGATCAACCTTGATCTAAATTATAGCCGGGGGCAGCTGTTCATGGCGCAAAAAAATGCACGCAGAACCATCCAGGAAATTAACCGAAAAATTAGAGAAGGCAATGTAGTCGTCATCACCGCCGACGAAATGGCAAATCTGGTCAAGCGAAAAGGGCCAAGAAAAGCGGCGAAAGAGATTGATGTCGTGACCACCGGCACCTTTGCGCCCATGTGTTCTTCGGGGGCTTTTATCAATTTCGGCCACACAAAACCCTCCATCAAGGCGTCTCGTGTGTGGCTAAACGGCGTGCCCGCGTATGCAGGTATCGCGGCGGTAGACGTCTACTTGGGCGCCACAGAGCCCTCAGAGGACGATCCTTTGAATAGGGTGCACCCGGGTCATTTCAAGTACGGCGGCGGGCACGTTATCCACGATCTCGTTGCCGGTAAAAAGGTGGAGTTGAAAGCCACCGCCTACGGAACGGACTGCTACCCAAACCGGTTTGTGAAGAAAAAGACCGCCCTCGAAGAGTTCCCGTACGCCTCATTATTGAACCCCAGGAACGGTTATCAAAACTATAATTGTGCGATCAACCTGTCCGGAAAAACCAAGTATACTTATATGGGCGTTCTCAAACCGAACGTGGGAAATGCCAACTATTCCACCTCGGGTCAACTGAGCCCGCTGTTTAATGATCCGTATTATCTGACAATGGGTCTGGGGACAAAAATTTTTCTCGGTGGTGCGAAAGGTTACATCATCGGCCCGGGCACACAGCACAACCCGCACGCAAAACGTGGCGGCAACGGTGTCCCTCTCACGCCCGCGGGGACACTCATGACCACGGGAAACCTCAAAGAGATGAATCCAAAATGGGTCGCGGGGGCGAGCATGCTCGGTTACGGTTGCTCCCTAATGGTTGGGCTGGGCGTCCCCATTCCCATATTGAATGAGGAACTCGCTCGATTTACCGGTATCTCCGACGAAGAGATCTACACTCAGATTATCGATTATGGGAAGGATTATCCGAAAGGGGAAGCAAAAAGCCTGGGGCAGGTAAGTTACGCGGAACTCAAAAGCGGTACCATCCGTTTCAATGGTCGGGATATCCCGACGGTTCCCTTGTCTTCTTATGTCCGGGCCCTTGAAATCGCCCGAATATTAAGGGAATGGATCGAAAAAGGAGAGTTCGTTCTCACGGAACCCCAGGAAATGCTTCCCACCACTGGTAACTATTCGCAGTAGTGCAAACTGAGGTATGCACCGATGGGCCGATCCGCTCACGCCCCCTTGGACAAAATCATAACCAGTCCGCCAATCCCTATAATCACCGCGCATAAAAAACCAATCGACATATCGCTCTCCAACACTTCTGTCACTTTCTTAACTTTTCCGAACCGCCGCCTTCGTGCCTGATCCGTTTCGCGGTAGGCATTTACCGGATGAGCCTTGCTTATCTCATCGGAGTGTCGCGGTCTGTGAAATGAACAAGAACCAAGAGCAACAGACGTAAAATACCCCGGATGGCAAATACCGCCGGCGCAAAGCAAATACCCGCAGCTATGAGAGCCGCCATAAAAACACCCGACATGGAGGTAATCTGAAAAAGTTTGACGTAGACGATCCCGGCGACAAAAAATCCCGGCAGAATAGTCAGGGCAGCCAATAGGGCGGATAGCCGGTCTACTGCATTTTTGTTTTTCACAACACTTTCCTTATTTCTTGTGGAGGATCGACTTGATTTTTCCAGCCATCAAAACCCGAATCCACGGGCTGCCGATAACATCTACGCGTGTGTTCTCAGGAGTTAACCACTTTATAGGGTGCGTAACCATAGTCCCGTGTAACGCGGCTATGATTCCCATTCAATAATCTGTTTCTTGAAATCAATTCGATATCCGATGTCCCGCAGGAAATTCATACCCAAAAGGCCCTTGCACTTTGTGGATGGGGTCTCCTGCTCAATGATGACTGCGTAGATATTCTCCTTTTTAAAAGGGCCGACCCTCACATAACTTAGTTTCGCCAGATTCGTTGTAATTGTCTCCCCCCCAACCACTCTGAACTTGGCCTTCTGTAGAGCCTTTATATCCAATTTGTTTGCTATCTCAATGTTCAGTGCGGTGATAGAGGCCCCCGTATCCAAGAGGAGGAAGGCTTCGATCTCATTATGCTCATAGCCCAAAACAACAGGAACCAATACTTGGTTGCCTTTGATGATAACCCTGCTTTCTCCTTTCAACGACTCACGTTTGAACTCGGTGTTGTAACCCATGACCTCATGCTCTAACTGTTCGTATGCATCTTGGTCGATGTAGAGATCTCCGTACTTGTCCGTACGAAGGTAAGTTCCGTCTGCACTGGCAGCCACTGAGTAAGTTCCCCTGTCCCCCACTGTGAAGCCCTTGCTGTCCTGATGCTCGATGTACCAGGCGCCGTCTTCGTCGGTTTGCATGTAAACGCCCTTTTCATCCTTGCGAATAAAATAGTTTCCACCGTCACATACCTCGGCGCTGTAGATGCATGCAATTAGGATCGCAACGAACATACCGATGATTTTCATTAAATTCCTCGACCTTTTTTTGAGTTCCGGATACGGCGATAATCTCTGAGTGACTTGTTTCATTTTGTCCAGCACGGTGCCGATTTCTCCTGGTGTCTCCCCTTCAAAAACCTGAAAATAGAACGTTCGTAGAGGCGGCACAGGAGCGTCGCCGGGCTCTTCCCCAGCCCGAGATCCCTTAGGCGGCAGTACACGTGAAGCGGGTTCAGATGGTGGTGTAATAAAGGGCTCATTGTTTCCGTCCGGTTGCGGATTCGGGTAGCACGGCAACGTTAGATACTTGAAAGACTTTCGAATCGCCTGGATTGCCTTGGATACACGCTGTACCACGCGCTGACCCTTATCCAGCCCGACCTCCGCTCGATGGGTGATCTCCGTTCTTTTTTGTATCGTCGCTCGATACCGCCGTTGAGAAAGTGATGAATGCTTAGCGCTATCCGTCTATCCGACCCGGAGCGCCGATCAAACCCAGAGCGCGTTTTACCTAGCATTGGACATCTCCCACTTTGATTTCTTCTTGATAATGCTGTTAAATATCTTCCAATGTTAAATGTGTTGGCGGAAACGGCGGAATAAAATTCACATTCACGGAAAACACTGCCATATCGGATTCGTTTCCCCAATGATTAACAGCCGTAACCCCAAATTCCATTTCACCCGAAAGCATGGGGAATGAAGGCACATTATCAGGCAAAACAACCTCGGTCACGTTGCCGACGTTGACGAATGCGGAATCGTGGTTGACGCCTTCAAGCAACGTCCAGTAAAGTCTGTAGCCGGCCACCTCGGGATCTGAAGAAGGATTCCACCGGATTCTTTTTTTTCGGATTTTTGCCACTTTCCTGCCTCCTCACTCGCGTCACTGAGATACCTAAACATGTGTTGTCGACCCAATCTGAAGATTCTATTTCTGGCAGTTTCCATGAAAACCACTCAAAGCTTGTGAACGGGTGGTTTTCTGAATTAGCAATGGATGTGCCACGCGATTAAGGATCTCGGCAATGTAATTTTTCATAATATTTCAAATACTTACTTTAACTTAATCTCTCAGGGAAAAAACCATGGGGAATCATATACGCCCTTTGAAGAACATCCGATTCCATATGTTGGCAGAAGTTTACACATGCGGCAATCTCGGTCGCCCGCGGCTCACCTTGGTTTTCGGTATCGCTACGGGGTTGGTTCTGACCCGGTCGATTTCGGAAGAAAGCGTCTTATGACACTGGAAACTCCGACATTCTTGGACCCGATCAAACTCAAAAATTCGTTGATGCAAGCCGACCAATCTGATAAAAGCTTAGCCAATTAGCCAACGAACAAATGAAAGGAACCGCATTCCCATGACTCCTAGAGTTGTCAACGCACTGAGCATCATCATTGTTTCTGCCATGACCTTTGGCTGCGGTAGCACTGAAGAGAAGAAGATGAAATTCTTCAACAGGGGAACAGCCCTTTTTGAAAAAGGGGAATATGTGAAGGCCCGCCTTGAATTCAAGAATTCTCTCCAGATCGATCCCAAATTCGCCGAGGGTTATTATATGCTCGGTATGGTTGAGCTTCATGAAAAGAACTGGAAACGCGCCCGTGGGCCCCTGAACAAAGCGATCGAGCTTAAGCCTGAGCTCATTGACGCACACGTAGCCTTGGGGCGGGCATTACTATTCACGAATGAGGCGACAGCGGCTTTGGAGAAAGCTGAGCAGGTCCTGGGGAAAGAACCGGCGCATGAGGGAGCGATGCTGCTAAAGGCATCTTGTCTTGTGGCAGCTCAACAGGAGGATGAAGCAGAACCGCTTCTGGCGGGATTAATTCAAAAGAACCCTGAAAACGCAGAACCCTATCTCCTGCTGGCTCGATTGCGTTTCAAGAGGCAAGATATGGAGGGGGCCGTTGAGGTTCTCCGGGATTTAATTTCCAAAGACGAAAAAAACTCAACTGCACGATTCCTCCTGGCGGAGGTTCTGGAGAAAAGCGGTGACCTTTCAGGGGCGGAAACGGAATACAAAACGCTTATCGATCAAAATCCCCAAGACACCGCTTTGAACCTGGTGCTTGCAAAGTTTTACAGTCGGACCAAAAGGTTTGACGAAGCCGAGAAGGTCCTCAAAGACGCTATAGTGGCCTTTCCTGATAGCGAATTTTACCGACTGGCCCTGGCCCAATTCTATGGGGAGAATGAACAGTATGAAATGATGATTGAAGTTCTGGAGAAGGCCGTCAAAGCCTTGCCCAGCAAATTCGGACCCTACGAAATATTGGCGAAATATTATTCGGAAAACCGTGAGTTTGAAACGGCGGTTGAAGTCCTCGATCAATTTGCGGAACAGGTAACTTCAGGGCCTAATCTTTTACAAGCAAAAGTCTTCAAAGCGGCCATTTATCTTAAACAGGAAAAATATGACGAAGCCCTCCTTCTGGCAGAAGAGGTCATTAAGGAGAATCCCGGGGACATAAAAGCCCATGCCATTAAGGGAGATATTCTGCTGCTGCGGAAGGATTTTGTGGGTGCAATAGCGGAATACCGCATGCTTCTCCGGGAATCGCCTCAAAGCATCCCTATCGCTTTGAACCTCGCGCGGGCGCATCTGTCAAACAATGAACCGTTGATTGCAGAAGAAACCTATAAGAAAATCCTGCAGCAAAACCCCATGGTAACACCTGCCCGGCTTGCCCTGGCAGAAATCTACAGAAAAAAGGGGGATATTGACCGAGTTCAAAAACAACTCGAACAGGTGCTGGGCGTTGAACCCGATAACGTGACGGTTTTGTCTGCACTGGGCGATATCGCACTGGCCAACAAGGATTTTGATGGCGCGCGACGCTACCTTGATCGCCAACACAAGCTTCAACCTGATTCGCCCAAGGTCTTGTACAAGCAAGGTATTGTTTCTTTACAAGAGAAAAAAATCGAAGACGCCCGGTCCTTCTTTGAAAAGGCTCTGAGGAAAGATCCTGACTTCGTGCCTGCCTTGAATCAGTTGGTGAATATTGATATCGGCAATAATGCGATAGACAGCGCCATCAAAAGGTGCGAACAGCAGATTTCCAAGCAACCTGGAAATCCCGGTTACTATGTCTTGCTCGGAAGACTCTATGCCTCAAAGAAGCAAGACCGGCTTGCGAGGAAAAACTATGAGAAGGCCCTTGACCTGGATCCGAATCACCCGGAGGCCCTCTTTCGCTTGGCTCAGCTCGAGCAGTCCTCGGGATCTATTGATGAGGCTCTCGCCAAGTATGAAAAAATGCGGGAAAAAAATCCCGAACACCTAGGCACCGCAATGCTCATTGCGGCCCTTCTTGAGAAAAAGGGAGAACATGACAAAGCCAAAGCCATTTATGAAGAGGTTTTGAAGAAAGATCCCGATTCCTCAGCGGCAGGAAACAACCTTGCCTTTTACTACGCAGAGCACGAACCCACCAGTGAAAACCTTGCCAAAGCGGAAGAACTTATCGAGCCGCTGATACAAAAGCACAAGAACTCACCACATATTTTGGATACCGCGGCGTGGGTTTATTATCGTCAGGGGAAGTATGAGAAAGCCAGAGATCTTTTGATATCCGTGGAAGACAAGAGCAGAGATATGCCCTCCATCAACTATCACTTGGGAATGATTTACCTCGAGCTGGGTGAAAAGAAGGAAGCTGAAAAATATCTGAGATTAGCCCTCAAAAGTGAAACACCCTTCCCGGAAAAAGAAGCGGCACAAAATGCCTTACGCTCGCTTAATAAGT
>JAWOGN010000188.1:0-2835 GCA_046496815.1 Desulfatiglandaceae bacterium | reverse complement strand
ACGACGTCGCCCGGACCGAACTGTGTCAACCCGTATGGATTTCCCGGTTTCCCATTAATCAGAAACTGAGCCTTGCCCCCATTCTTTCCGTCAAACAGTCCCTCCGGAGGATAACGAAACCTTCCGGACTGAATGCCCAGATTTACCGGCGGGAGCGGTGCATACGCGTCGTCAGGGACCCTGAATACCACGCGTCTTCCCAGCCCTCCCCGCATCTTTCCCGGGCCGCCGGAGTCCGTGAGGAGTTCCCTTTTTTCCACGATGAGTGGTGTATCGCTCTCGAATATCTCCACGGGTGTATTGGCGCCGTTGGCAGGGAATATAAAATCATAATAACCGTCATTTTTGGCACTTGCGCCCATACCGCCGCCTCTGATGATCACTGAATGAAACGGTTTACCGTCGTTCCGCTTTCCATAAAATACGTTCATGGTTGCAGGCGTTCCGCCGCTTCCCGCGATCACCCTGTCGGGAAGTGCCTCAGCCATTGCCCTGTAGATGATCTCTGTGAGAAAATGTCCGATCTGCATGCGGGCGGCGACCGCGGCCGGAAACTTGCAGTTCACCACCGTTCCTTCGGGCGCCTTCATGGTGATCGGGACCGCGCATCCGTCATTGTTCGGAATATCCGGATCGAACATGCTTTTCATTGCCATGTGAACATAGGCATAGGTAAAATTGTAAACCACGTTTCCGCCCCAGTCCACCTGTGGAGAAGAACCGTCAAGATCCACGATGATATCGCTTCCATTCACCTCAACGGAAACCTTGATGATCACATCGTCCTTGCCCTCCATTTGTTCCACGATCCCTTCCGCCTTGTAAACGCCGTCGGCAACTTTTCGGATAGCCGCTCTCATGCTTTTCTCGGTGCGTCGTATAATCTCGTCGGCCAGGTCATCCAGGCCCTCCATCTCGTATTCATCCAGCATCTGAATAATCTTTTCCGCACAGACATGATTCGCGGCGATCTGGGAGCGAATGTCCCCCGTGACTTCGTCCGGGGTTCGAACGTTCCAACGAATCATTTCTAAAACAGCCTCGTTGAAGACTCCCCCATCGTAAAGCTTCACCAAAGGAATAAACAAACCGTCTTCGAAGACATCATGATTATCCGAGGATACGCGTCCGCCGATGTCGGAGTGATGGAAAACACACGCGGTAAACGCGGTAAGATTACCTTTATAAAAGATCGGGCTCATCACACAGACGTCATTCAGATGTCCGGCCAATGCCCAAGGATCGTTGGTGATAAAAACGTCACCGGGCTTGTATCCTTCCGTCGGGAGCTTGTTCACGAGGTTCTTAATCCCCAGTGCCATGGCTCCGGACTGACCCGGTGTCGCAAATGTTCCCTGGGCCAGTTCTCTGCCTTTTTTGTCTGTGAACATACAGGTGTAATCGTGGGCGTCTCTGAGCAGGCTTGAGAAGGCGGTCCGTGCAACCGTGCTGTCCGCCTCATCCACTACGGAGAGGAGCCTGCGCCAAAGAATCTCCAAAGTTATGGGATCAAATTTACGCTCCATGGGGTTGTCTCCTGAATCAACGAAAAAACTACGTCACGAACCGATCTTGAAACTCAACTTCCTTGATTGCGAAAAGGCGCCAGACGGGTTAAGACCCAAGGCATATGGACAATATATCTGATGTCCCTGACCCCTTGTGCCCTGAGCCTGAGTTCATCAAAAATTAATCCACAAAAACCCGAAATCATCCACAGACACCGCGGCGTCTTCGCCGACAATGACTGTTGATTCGCGCTCTTCAATGATTGCAGGTCCCTTGAAATTCGCATCCGGACACAGCTTGTAACGATCATACACCACGTACGGGATAAATTCCTTGGCAATTCCCGAGTAGGCGTTGCGTTCGCCTTTTATGGCATCCTTCACAGACCCGGATCCTCTCGGGAACCTTGGCAGTTGCAGCAGCCGCTCGGGCAGACTCGCCCTCACCTTGAAGTTTATGAACTCCACCGGAGAGTCGGGATAGGTTCTCCCGTAAAGCTTCTCGTATACCGCATCAAATCGGAGACGCACCGTTTCCCTCTTGATTTCGCTAAAATTGCGTTCGGGAATGTGAATGTTGGTCTCAGCGCCTTGACCGACAAAACGAACATCGACGGATCGCTCAAACATGATTTCATCGGCTGTCCCTGATTTTTCAAGCGTCTTGGCGCCCTCGGCTTGCATCTCCTGAAAGATGTTTTCGATTTCACCGAAGTCCGCCGCCTCCAGTCCCACCTTGTGGCTCCTCACCAGATCGAAGGCCCGGGGGGCCGTGAAAAACCCCAGTGCGGAGCCGACGCCCGCATTGGGCGGCACGATAAGCCTGGGGGAGCCCAATTTCTTGGCCAGACCGTAGGCATGGACCGGGCCTGCCCCCCCAAACGCAGCGACCGTTGCGACCTTGGGATTGCCGCCCTTTTCAGCGATATGTGTTTTGGCCGCCGCTGCCATGGTTTCGTTGATGAGGTCATGGATTCCCCACACCGCTTGGATGAAAGAAACGCCCAAAGGCGCTGCAATTTTCTCCGTGACGCCCAGTCGCGCAGCCTCTTTATCGAGCTTCATTTGCCCGCCCAAAAAATAGTTCTCATCCAAATAGCCCAACAACAGATCCGCATCCGTTACACCCGGTTCCGTTCCTCCTCCGGCATAGCACATGGGGCCGGGGTCGGCCCCCGAGCTTTCCGGTCCCACTTGCAACGTCCCCATCTTACTTACGTGGGCGATACTGCCGCCCCCGGCGCCAATCTCCATGAGGTCCACCACGGGGACCTGAATGGTAAGCCCGCTGCCCTTCATAAACCGCTGTACACGACCCACCTCAAAG
>JAWOGN010000182.1:0-4180 GCA_046496815.1 Desulfatiglandaceae bacterium | reverse complement strand
GGAGTTCAAGTGGATAAAATTGACGACAGACAACAATTCTTTGATTTACACACAAACAGTTTCGATTATGATGTCATCATAGAGCGATGTGTCAACCACTCGAGAGCGGTGCATGCGCTGAAGATTTTCAATGACCATGGTATCCCGACGGTGAACACCGCCCAGGTGGCAGAGGTGTGCGGCAGCAAATTTCTCACGACCCAGGCCCTGATTAAGGCGGGGGTCCCGACGCCGGAGTGTTATCTCGCCTTCACCGCGGACTCGGCATTGAAAGCCATGGACAGACTGGGTTATCCGTGCGTCATCAAACCGACCACGGGTTCATGGGGAAGGCTCATCTCAAAGGTCAATGACAGGGATGCGGCGGAGGCCATTTTGGAGCACAAGCAGATCCTTGGAAGCTATCATCACTCCATTTTCTACATTCAGAAATATGTGGAAAAGCCGGGCAGAGACATCCGGAGCTTTGTAACAGGAGGGCAATGTATTGCGGCCATTTATCGGTCCTCGGATCATTGGATTACCAATACGTCGCGCGGCGGCAAAACCATGAATTGCCCCGTCACCGAGGCGTTGCACGAAATCTCGACACAGGCGGCGGAAGCCGTCGGCGGTGGTGTTCTCGCCATGGATATCTTCGAGACGGACAACGGATACCTGGTGAATGAAGTCAACTATACCATGGAATTCAGAAACAGCATCGATGTCACGGGCGTGAACATCCCGGCCAAGGTCGTTGACTACGTGCTGGAGGTGGGAAGTAAATGAAGGTCAGTATCGTGGGTGCATCGGGTTACGGTGGGGGAGAACTGTTACGGGTATTGCTGCAACATCCTCAGGTTGAAGTAAAGCAATGTACCTCCGAGAGATTCTCGGGCAAGCCCGTCACACGCGTGCATCCAAACCTACGCAAGCAGACATCCCTTAGCTTTTGCGGTATAGGGGATCTGGAAGCGGTCGATCTTCTTTTCGTTGCGCTCCCTCACACACAATGCATGACAAAATTTGGTGACTTCAGCGCATTGGCAGACAAAATCATTGATCTTTCTGCGGACTTCCGACTCAAGGATCCACAGGTTTACCGAAGATGGTACGGCGTCGAGCATGTACAATCCGAAAAACTCAATGAATTTGTCTACGGTAACGTGGAATTGCATCGAGAAGAGATGAGGCAGGCAAGCTACATTAGCGGGGCGGGCTGTAATGCCACCGCAACGATCCTTCCCTTGTGGCCCCTGTTCAAAAACGGCGTTGTCGATGCATCTCTGCCCGTCGTGGCAGAGGCCAAGTGCGGTTCGTCGGAAGGAGGAAATCGATCGAGTGAGGCGTCTCATCATCCCGAACGGAGCGGGTGTGTCCGTTCTTACAAACCTACAGGGCACCGGCATATTGCAGAGATGGTTCAGGAGTTGGGCCGGACCATCCACTTCTCAGCGACATCCGTCGAGATGGTCAGGGGCATTTTGTTGACAGCCCATCTGTTCGTAAATGCGGGGATAACGGAGAAGGACATCTGGAAAACGTACCGAAGCGTATACGGCCAAGAGCCTTTCATCCGGATTGTGAAGGAGCGGCAGGGGATCTATCGTTTTCCCGAACCAAAGATCGTTGCCGGCACCAACTACTGCGACATCGGTTTTGAACTGGAGGACAGGAGACTGGTGGTGGTGTCTGCAATCGACAACCTCATGAAAGGGGCGGCCGGCCAGGCGGTGCACGGCATGAATGTCATGTGTGGATTTCCTGAAACGGCAGGCCTGGCTTTTTCAGGATTGCATCCGATCTAAAATGTGTAGACTTCTGGCAGTAAAGGCAGAAAGGCCCTTTGCCGTGACCCCCCACCTGAAGAAATTTGCCCTTATCTCCAGGAACAGCAAAGAATTCCAGGGTCACGGTTGGGGATGTGCCTTTAAAGACGATCAAGGCGACTGGAAGCTTTACAAAAACATCCATCCCATTTGGGAGCACGACTTTGTCGGTTTCCCCGCCACCACCCTCTTGGTAGCCCATGCCCGGAGCGCATTCGAAGACAAGGATATCGTGGTTGAAAACAACATGCCTTTTTTTGATGGCCGGGTAGTCTTCATTTTTAACGGGGAACTGCGAGGTGTGAGAATCCGGGAGCGGGGAAGAATCGGGGCGGAAAAGATCTTCAACTTCATTAAACGATTTGACACGGGCGATACCCGAAAAGCCCTCGAAAAAGCCGTCGATGTTATAAAGAAGAGAAGTAAATACATCCGGGCGATGAACATCATCATGGTGAAGGATGAGGCCATATATGTCTCCACTTCATTTAATGAAGACCCCGAGTACTTTACGATGCACTACAAGGAGGGAGCGGAGTTGACAATCTGTTCCGAGTCTTATCCCTTCGAAACCGGGTGGCAAAACCTGACGAATAACTCAATGAGGGTGTGGTAAATGATTATCGTAAAGATCGGGGGAGGAGGGGACATCAATATAGAGGGGATTGTCGCCGACCTCGCAGCACTAACGGAGAAGTTCATCATTGTTCATGGCGCCAACGCCCTTCGTGACAGATTGGCGGAGGATCTTGGCCGGCCGAAGCGGGTAATCACTTCGGTCAAGGGCTACGCCAGCGTTTATTCTGATGAGAAATTGATCGATGTCATGATGATGGCATATGCGGGGTTGAGGAATAAGCGGATCGTGGAGCGATGCCATCAACACGGCATCAATGCGGTGGGATTGTCGGGCATAGACGGGAAACTGATCCAGGGAAAACGGAATTCCGGTATCCGGGTCATGCAAGACGGTAAGAAAAAAATTGTCAGGGATTATTCCGGAAAGCCCGTAACGGTCAATGAGGGATTTCTGCGGATGCTTTTAAAAGCGGATTATGTCCCCGTCCTAACGGTCCCCATCATCGATGAGCACAACGTTGCCATCAACACTGAAAACGACGATGTCGTCAGGGTGCTGCAGAAATTCGTTCGAGCAAATACCATTGTCCAGCTTATTGAGGCGCCGGGATTTCTCGAAGTCAAGAATGACGAGGGGTCGGTGATTCGGAGAATATCTCCCGCTGAACTGTTAGCTCGTGAACAGCAGGTGGACGGAAGAATGCGGCGAAAGATGCTCTCTTTGAGGAAGCTTTTCGAGCACGGCGCAACCAAGGTGATCATCGGCGACGGGCGCAGCCGGCATCCGGTTGCGGATGCGCTGGCCGGAAAAGGAACGATTATCGTATGAACACAAAAGAGCTCGAAGAGACATATGAACTTCCCGTTTATCCCAGGAGGGACATTGTCCTGGTGAGCGGGAAGGGAGCCAAGCTTTACGACGACACGGGAAAGGAATTCATTGACTGTGCTTCCAACGTCGGTGTTTCCAATATCGGACATGGCAATACGGCGGTGGCGAGCGCCGTCTGCGAGCAGTATCTGCAATTGGGGAATTGTTACAGCATGTTTTATAACCCGGTCCGGGCCCGACTGGCGAAAAAACTCGTCGACCTTGCCCCTGAGACCCTCAAAAAGGTGTTCTTTTGTAATTCAGGCGCAGAGGCCGTGGAAGCTGCGTTGAAATTTGCGCGTGCCGGCACGGGGAGAAAAGAAATTGTCGCCGCCATGCGAGGCTTTCACGGCAAGACCATGGGCGCCCTCGCGGCCACGTGGGGAGCGGACTATCAGAAGCCTTTTATGCCAATGCTCCCGGGATTGACACACGTACCCTATAACAATTTTGAAAAACTGGAACGTGCTGTGAGTGAAAATACCGCCGCGATCATCCTGGAAATTGTTCAAGGAGAGGGAGGCGTACGAATCGGAAGCCGGGAGTATTTCCAAGACGTACGACAACTCTGCGACGCGAAAAAAATATTGCTCATCATCGACGAAGTGCAGACGGGCTTCGGCAGGACCGGTACGATGTTCGCCTGTGAACAGTTCGTCGCTCCCGACCTCCTCTGTCTCGCCAAGTCTCTGGCGGGAGGTATCCCAATGGGAGCTGTCCTGTGTAGCGACGAGATCGCCGTCCCGGTCAAGAGCCACAGTTCCACTTTTGGCGGAAACCCCACCGCCTGCGCCGCCGCCATCGCCTCGATCGAAGTGATCGAGAAAGAGGGTCTGGTGGGCAAATCCAAGTCACTGGGGACCTATTTTCTAGAGAAGCTTCAGGCTATAGACAGTGTAAAGGTCCGTGAGGTGAGAGGTCT
>JAWOGN010000162.1:0-10072 GCA_046496815.1 Desulfatiglandaceae bacterium | reverse complement strand
AGCGTTCAGGGTTAAGGACAAAGAAGGGATTGCGGACCCGAAATCGATGTTAAAAATGCTCATTTTCCCAAGTAATTGCCAATTTAGTTCCAGATTTTGGATTAGGCCTCACAATGCCGACTCTTTTCTCATAAATATCTAGCCAAAGATATTTGAAATTGTCAGTTCAGCTGATAAATGCTCTATTTTTGAACCTCGAACCTCTGAACCCGTGAACGGTTACCTATTTTCTATCATTTTTCTCACGGAGCTTCACAGGAAAAATTTTCGAAAAAACTCATAATACGATCCGCCTGATTGTGGAAAAAAAAGAAATAGTGTTTATGATAATTATGTGGTATGAATACAGTAACAATGAAAGGATTGAACATGCCTGAGCAAAGAACGATTAAATTGCCGAAAACGATGCCGCTGGTCGAGCGAATCACATATGTCAGCAAGGAAATTACAGGATGGTTGGAATCGCTTGAAGAGCCGTTTAATGTGGATATAGACATGATGCGCCTCATAAAATATGAGCGAAACGGTAATTACAGCTATCATTATGTGATTGAACGTGCCGTAAGATGAAAAACCGACTCGGTGGCCGAAAGACGGTCCAAAAAGAAGGGACATCGTAAAGAAAAAATATCCTCGGAATACGTTGTGTTCATTTCAAGGGCCTATTTGGGTTCGGCGGATCGAATTAAAAACGTGGTCTCCGGGATCCGATGCCGAATGGGTGGGGTGGGGGATGTTTAGGCAGGTAAACCGCCTGGATGGTTCACTCCATGTCATTGCAGCAAAAAGTCTCTGCAAGGGCAAGCATTTCCCGAGACACGCGGCACGGGAGATTGGATCGCTATTTCCCAAGATCTTCAAATGGGCCTAAATTCTCCTGAAAATCATCTTGACTTCTATTCCCCCGCCGTTTTAGCCTGGTCCTGGAATTCACTTCTTAAAAAATCACAAATTATATCAAATGTTTGGGGCATTCTCCAAAAAATATGCGTGCCCGGGGCAATGAAAAGATGAGACGGGGTGGATAAAGCAATCACGCTCAGATTTTCAACAAAAATCCGCACAGAGGGCAGAGAATCGCCGAAGGCACCGGCCCCTTTCGCATGAAGCTATGGGAACCCTCAGAGCAATTCTTTGTTGAGCGTTTTGAAAGATACGGGTGGCGAAAACCCGATCGGAGCGCCATGAACGTTTTGAGCAAACACGCTCCTCTGTCAGATGCCAGGGCTTAGACTTTATACGAGCAATCGGCTGGAAATCCTTGTCGATGAGTTAGCGGAAACTCTGGGTACGCCACTCCCCTCCCCCCTCGACCCGGAAATCATCGTTGTTCAGAGTGGAGGCATGGCGCGGTGGGTATCCATGCAACTGGCCCGGCGCCACGGAATCTGCGCAAACTGCCGATTTCCATTTCCCAATCATTTCGTCCATGAGGTCTTCAACAGGCTTCTCCCGGATCTTCCCGAAAAATCCCCGTTTGATCCGAAAACAATGACTTGGCGAATCATGAAGATCCTTCCGTCTTTGATTTCCGTGCCGGGCTTTGAACCGCTTCGTGGGTATCTGAAGGAGGGCTCCGGACAACTAAAGGGATTCCAGCTCTCCGGGCGCATCGCAGACCTGTTCGACCAATACCTGCTTTTCCGCCCGGAAATGATCTTCAAGTGGGAGAAGGGTCAAGAAAATCATTGGCAGGCCGTTTTTTGGAGAGCACTGATAAAGGAATGTGGGAATCAGCATCGTGCGACGCTGGGGCGGCAACTCTTTAAGGCAATCGACGCATTTTCTTCTATCGGGATACGCGGCCTGCCGGAACGTGTGTCCGTATTCGGCATTTCGGCCCTGCCTCGCTTTCACATGGAAATACTTTCCGGTATTGCACGCTCTACCCAGGTGAGTCTTTTTGTAATGAACCCCTGTAGGCAGTACTGGGGAGATATTCTCTCTGAATGGGAAATGACAAAAAAGACGGTGAGTTTCGCGGAGGTAAATTCAACCCCTGAGGACCTTCATCTTGAAACAGGCAACAGCCTCCTCGCGTCTATGGGAACTCTGGGAAGGGAGTTTTTTGATCTGATAAACGAATTCCCTCTGGAAGAGTCTTCCGCTTTTCTAAATCCTGATGAGACGAATCTCCTGTCCCACATCCAATCCGACATTCTGAACCTCAGGGATGCGAAAAACGACGGCGGTGAAAAAAGGCGTGTCATTGCCGGCGATGCCTCCATCCAGATCCATGCGTGCCACGGGCCCATGCGCGAAATCGAGGTCCTGTATGACCAACTTCTCTACATGTTCGAGCAGAACCCAAAACTCGTCCCGAGAGACATCCTGGTAATGACGCCGGATATAGAGCTTTATGCGCCTTACATTCAGGCCGTGTTCGACATAACGCCGGACGCTGAAACCCGAATTCCCTTCAGCATCGCTGATCGAAGCATCCGGAGAGAAAGTACTGTCGCGGATGCATTTCTTGCCATCCTTGATCTCGCAGACAGCCGGTTAACTGCTCCCCAGGTGTTGCGCATTTTAGAGTCAGCCCCCGTGCGACACCGATTCAACATCCGCGATAGCGATCTTGGACTGATTCGAAGATGGGTAAAGGATACCCGAATCCGTTGGGGAATCGACGAAAAAAGCCGAATGGAAATGAGCCTACCCGGTTTTTCGGAAAACACCTGGCGGACGGGCCTGGACAGGTTGCTGCTGGGTTATGCCCTGCCGGGAAATGAAAAGAAACTTTTCGGCGGCATCCTTCCCTACGATTTCGTGGAAGGGACGGACAGCGCAGTCTTGGGAAAGCTTTGTGAATTCACGGACCGGCTTTTTTCCCATGTGAAGGCCCTTCACACACCCCGAACGCCGGAGGCATGGTCCGCATCTCTGGTGACGCTTCTGGATGCCCTCCTCCTGCCGGACGAAGATTCAGAGCGGGAAATGCTTCACCTTCGCCGGAGGCTCAATGACTTATCGGACATCCAGTCAATTTCCGGCTTCGACCAAGAAATCGATATCACCGTCATTCAATGGCATCTGGCGCAATCCCTTGAAAAGGAAGGCTTCGGATTCGGGTTTATCACGGGGGGGGTTACCTTCTGTGCCATGCTGCCCATGCGGAGCATACCCTTCAAGGTCATCTGTCTTGTGGGAATGGATAATGATGCCTATCCGAGACAGGCGATCCCCCTGGGCTTTGATCTCATCGCAGCGCGTCCGCGTCCCGGAGACCGTTCCCGCCGAAATGACGACAGGTATCTTTTTCTCGAGGCAATGCTCTCAGCACGAAAAAAATTCTATCTCAGTTATGTCGGGCAAAGCCTTCAAGACAATTCTCTGATGCCCCCATCCGTGCTCGTCAGCGAACTTAGCGATTACATTGAACAAGGATTTGAAATTCCGGGCACGGATATCCTCAAACACATTCACACAACCCATCGACTTCAAGCCTTCAGCCCGGAGTATTTTAAAGACCATCCGAAACTTTTCAGTTACTCCAAGGACAATTTTGAAGCCGCCAAGGCCATGGCGGGCGCACATCGAGCGCCTGCACCCTTTATCGCACACGGGCTCTCGGAGCCGGAGGAAGCGTGGAAGACCATCGAGCTGGGCGATTTGTGCAGTTTTTTCCGAAATCCCATACGGTTTCTTATTCAAAAACGCCTGGACATCTATCTCCAACAAAGAGACATTCTACTGGAAGAGAGGGAAAACTTTGAGCTCAAGGGGATTGAAAAGTATCTGTTTGAGCAGCGTCTGGTCAAGGCGGCACTTGAAGGCATCGACTTGAGCCATCATCTCAGACTGGCAAAGGCTTCCGGTCAGCTGCCCCACGGGACCCCGGGCGAATGCGTGTTTGAGAGGCTGGCTGGGGGCGCGGTGCATTTTACCGAACAAATCAACCGCTATGTGAACGCGGCAAGTTTCGCACCGGGGGATGTAGACTTACGTCTGGGAGATTTCCGCCTGACAGGTCGGCTTGAAACGATCTATCCTGAGCAGCTCATACAATACCGATACGCGCGTGTCACTCCCGAAGATCGCATAAAGATTTGGATTCATCATCTGGTTCTCAACACTTCTTTTGCTCACAGACATCCTCGAACCAGTATGCTCGTGGGGTTGTCGCCCCCAAAAACCGGTGAACCTGTGTGGGCGGCCTGGAAGTATGCTCCGGTGAACAACGGTGAAGAAATCCTTAAAGCGCTTGTTGAAACATATTGGGTCGGTTTAAGGATGCCGGTCCGCTTTTTTCCCAAGTCTTCATGGGATTATACGGTGACGTGTTTTGAAAAACAAAAACCTCATGACTATGCACTGCAAGCCGCCCGCAACACCTGGATGGGAAATGATTATGTCCGGGGGGAATGCGAAGACCCTTATTATCAACTCTGCTTTCGAAACACGAATCCCTTAAATTCGGAATTCGAACAAACTGCCATGGACATTTTCACACCCTTGCTGGCCCATCAAAAAGAGGTTGTGACTGAGCCGACTGAAAGCGAATCCATTTGACCCAAAACACCCGGCTACGGCAGCGGGATCTTTTTCATGAAGATCTGTGGTGAATCCGAAAATGACGGACACTGAAAATTTTAATTTGTTGCAAAGTCCGCTTCAGGGAACGAATCTTATTGAAGCCAGTGCCGGTACCGGTAAAACGCACACCATCACGAACTTGTTCCTGCGATTGGTCGTTGAGAAAAACCTCCCCGTCAACGAAATCCTGGTGGTTACCTTTACCGAGGCGGCTACCGAGGAGTTGAAACACCGGATCCGTTCGAAGCTTCGGGAAGCCGGCACGGCAATCTCTTTGGGCCGAAGTGACGACGGTTTCATGCGCGGCCTATTAAACAAAATCAAGCATACCCGGGTCGCCCTGAAGCGGCTCAATGACGCGCTCCGCGCCTTTGACCAAGCCGCCATCTTCACCATCCATGGATTCTGCAGGCGCATGCTGCATCAAAACGCCTTTGAAAGCGGGAGCCTCTTCGACACGGAGCTTGTAACGGACCAAGAGGACCTGAAGCGCGAGATCGCCGACGATTTCTGGCGCAAGCATTTCTGCCGGGCATCGCGGCTTTTTGTCAACTATTGCCTTGAAAACAACCTGTCACCGGAGGCGCTCCTTTCACTGCCGGGAAACCGGGTGTCCCAGCCATACCTAAGGATTATTCCTGAAGTGGATTTTCCCGATTCCTCAAAAATCGAAAAGGAATTTGAAACAGCCTTCAAACGGGTTTACGAGTCCTGGCAGTCCGCCCGCGCTGAAGTTGAAAGTCTTCTAATCACCCATCAAAGCCTGAACAGAAACAAATACAGACAGACGAATATCCCGGTCTGGGTTCAAAGCATGAACTTGTATCTGAAATCACGGGGGCATCAACTCTCATTTTTTAACGGGTTTCAAAAGTTCACCGCCGGCGAACTCAAGGCATCCGTGAAAAAAGGACATACGCCGCCGGCCCATCCCTTTTTTGAATTGTGTGAAAAACTGTATACCGCCCAGGAGGCCTTGAAGGAATGCTTCGATCAGCGTTTGCTGTGGCTGAAAGCCGAACTGTTCCGTTACATGGCGAATGAGCTTTCATGGAGAAAACTGAAAAGAAACATTCAGTCTTTTGACGACCTATTGCTCAAACTGCACGAGGCCCTGGAGCAAAAAAGCGGAGAATATCTATCCGGGGCGATCCGTTTCCGATTCAAAGCAGCTTTGATAGACGAATTCCAGGATACGGATCCGATTCAGTATGCCATCTTCAAGAGGGTTTTTGGTACGGAAGATCGGACCCTTTTTCTGATCGGCGACCCCAAACAAGCGATCTACGGGTTTCGGGGTGCGGATATTTTTGCCTACATGAGCGCGAAAAAGGACGTAAACGTTCGACACACCCTGAAAGCAAACTGGCGGTCCGATCCGCATTTGATTACGGCACTCAATGCGCTTTTCGGGCCCCACGAACGACCCTTTGTCTATGAGAATATCCCGTTCAATCCGGCGGAGCCCGCTACCGAAAGAAAGCCCAAACCCCTCATCATAGACGGACAGCCTGAGGCTCCCTTCCAACTTTGGTTTTTGGATTCGAGAGATCTGACCGGCGGTGCAAAACCGATCAGCAAAACACACGCACGAGATAAGATTTGCGAGGCAGTGGCATCGGAAATTTCAAGGCTTATCAATTTGGGGAGAAGCAACCGGGCGACCTTGGGGGCATCGCCCCTGAAAGAAGAAGATATCGCCGTGCTGGTGCGCACCCATGCCGAGGCGCGCCGGATGCAGGAAACACTCTCTGCACTTCGCATCCCGGCCGTCCTGTATAGCACGGACAACCTCTTTGATACCCATGAAGCCATGGAAGTGGAACGACTTCTGGCCGGTATTTCCGAACCCACTCGTGAAACGCTGCTCCGGTCGGCGCTGACGACCGACATGATCGGCATGGACGGCGAAGGAATTGAAGCCCTGATAAAGGACGAAGCCGGGTGGGAAAACTGGCTCGTGGAATTCAAACGCGATTATGATATCTGGAACGAGCAGGGATTTATTCGGATGTTTCGATCTCTTTTGATGCAACACGGCGTGCTGCCCCGGCTCATGGCATTGCACGACGGAGAGCGCCGCACGACCAATGTGCTGCATCTGGCGGAAGTACTCCACCAAACATCGGTTGAAAAAAAAATGGGGGTGCCCGAACTCTTGAAATGGCTTTCGGAGCGGATACAACCGGGAACAACTCGCATGGATGAACACCAACTGAGACTGGAAAGCGACGAAAATGCCGTCAAACTCGTAACCATCCACAAAAGTAAAGGCCTGGAGTATCCAATCGTCTTCTGCCCGTTTGTATGGGCAGGCTCCAGGATTCAACGTGCGGAAGATCCCGTCGCCTTCCATGACGAAACCCGGGACAATCGATTGACGCTTGATCTGGGTGCTTCAAATATGAAAGACCACCGCATCCTCGCTGAAAAGGAGCTTCTGGCGGAAAACCTGAGGCTCCTTTATGTGGCACTCACCCGCTCAAGGAATCGTTGTTACCTCGTTTGGGGTCGCTTCAATCAGGCGGAGACGGCGGCACCCGCATATCTCTTGCATGGAACCGGACTTTCGGCAGAGGAAGACATTGTAAATGCCACCCGCGAGCGGTTTCTGGGGTTAACCGATGAAGATATACGCAGAGACCTGGAAACGATTGTCGATAAATCCTTCGGCTGCATCCGGCTGTCGGATATGCCCACACGCTCCGCGGAAGTTCATGCACCGCCGTCCGGGGAGCCAGGAACGCTGAACTGCCGGGAGTTTTCAGGAACCCTTGATCGGACGTGGCAAATTTCAAGTTTTTCCTCATGGGTATCCGGGCGAAGGCACACGGATGAATTGCCCGACCGGGATATCGTTTCGTATGCGCATACATCGGATGAAACGGCATCCGAGGTGTTGGCGGCGAAGGAGGCGCTTTCAGGCATCCATTCCTTTCCAAAAGGCGCGAAGGCCGGGACATTTTTTCACGACACGTTGGAACATCTTGACTTCACCGAAACCGACTCTGCTGTAATGGAAACCTTGGTGGCCGACAAGCTCGGTGCATACGGTTTCGAGTCCCATTGGACGGAGACGATCTGCGCCGCGCTCCGTAACCTCCTCACGGTACCGTTAAATCCGGAATGGGATGACCTGACGTTTTCATGCATCCGGACTGAAGATCGATTAAACGAATTGGAATTCTTTTTCCCTTTGAAGACGGTCTCCTCTGAAACACTGAAAGCCATATTTGGAAGCAATCCGCCCCATTTCTTCCCGCCGGACTTTCCGGAACCCATGGAAAGGCTTCATTTTTCACCGACACAAGGTTTTATGCGGGGATTTATGGATCTGGTTTTTCAGTGGTGCGGCCGCTATTATCTGGTCGACTGGAAATCCAACTTCCTCGGAAGCCGAACTGAGGATTACCACCAACAAGCCCTGGCCCTGGAAATGAAAAATGCGTTTTATTTCTTGCAGTATTACATTTACACCCTGGCCCTGGATCAATATTTGCGACTTCGTATCCCACATTATCAATATGAAGCACACTTCGGCGGCGTGTACTATATCTTCCTGCGTGGCGTGGATCCCGAGGCGGGATCCGACCTCGGAATTTACAGGGATTGTCCGGCGCCGAAGCAAATTCGCGCATTGCGGAAATCACTTTTGGAAAACAGCGGTTAACGACCCGCCGGGGTGTGAAATCCCCGACCTTACGGGAAGGAAGGGACGAAAAATTTGAACAGCCTGCCCCTGCGTCCCTTCGTTGCCATGTCTCCCGCAGCGGAGCCGAATGGGATGCCTTACGACCGAGATATACAACCCTTGCTGGAGCAAGCAGCGCTATCGGAAATTGACATACACTTTGCGAGGCTGATGACAAAGCTTTCGGGGCAGGACACACGGGACCTCTTCCTGGCCGCAGCCCTTGTGAGTCACGCCAAATCAGAGGGCAACGTATGTCTGGATCTCTCGACCTGCGCGGGCAAGCCCTTCCCACGCGATGACGCGAAGATCGATTCCTTCGACTGCCCTCCTTTATCGCAGTGGCTCGATACGATTCGCGCCGGCAGCGTTGTTGGAAAGCCGGGTGATTACAAACCCCTCATCTTGGATGCTCGCGCCCGTCTCTATCTGTACCGGTACTGGGAGTATGAAAATATCCTGGTACAAAAGCTCCACGCACGCGCCATGGGTGAGAATCCCCAAGTTGATGTCCCCCTTCTGAAGGATGGGCTTGCCAGGCTTTTTCCACAGACCGGTGAAAAAACCGTTAACCGGCAGAAATTGGCCGCCCTGGTATCTGTTTTGAAGCCGTTTTGCGTCATCTCGGGCGGCCCGGGCACCGGCAAAAGCACACTGATCGCAACGATCATGGTCTTGATTCTGGAACAAAACAAGGGAAAAACCGCTCGAATCTCCCTGGCCGCACCCACCGGCAAAGCAGCCGCACGACTCCAGGAAACCCTCCGAAAGGGAAAAGAAACACTCAACACGGATACACGCATCAAAGCGGCCATTCCCACCGAGGCATCAACGATTCACCGGCTTTTGGGCACGAAAATCGGTTCGCCATACTTCCACCACCATGCTGAAAACTTGCTGCCTGCCGACTTGGTTGTCATAGACGAAGCCTCTATGGTGGATTTGGCGCTCATGTCGAAACTCCTACAGGCGATCCCTTCAGAAGCCGGGCTCATCCTGATCGGTGACAGAGATCAACTTGCTTCGGTTGAGGCAGGAGCCGTCCTGGGAGACATCTGTGACACGGGCCGTACCCACGGCTTTTCCGGAGACTTCTTTAACAAGCTGGTGAAAATCACCGGGGATCACGTTGATATTTCGCCCGACACCGACGCTAAACCCGGGATTCAGGATTGCCTCGTTGCCCTCAACAAGAACTTTCGGTTTCAACACAATAGCGGCATCAGTGCGGTGAGCCGCGCTGTAAGAGAGGGGAATGCAGACCACGCGCTGACACTGCTTCGGCACGGTTCGTTTGCTGACATCAAATGGGTAAACCTGCCCGAAAAGGACGCGCTCTCCCAAATGCTTCATGAAACCGTGGTCCAAGGCTATCGCGCCTTCTTGACGACGGAAGCTCCCATGGAGGCTCTCCGGCTGTTTGAACAGTTCCGTATCCTCTGTGCGCTCAGGCAGGGGTCTTATGGGGTTTCCGGACTCAATGTTCTGGTGGAACGGCTTCTCGGAGACGCAAATCTGATACATCCGACTCGGCGATGGTATCGGGGCCGTCCGGTAATGATCACCAGGAACGACTACAGGCTCGGACTCTTCAACGGCGATATCGGTATTGTTTTACCGGACCCGACCACCGGTATGGACCTTCGGGCATTTTTCTTGTCCCCGGAGGGGCGCCTGCGGAAATTCCTGCCCATGAGACTGCCGGAGCATGAGACGGCTTACGCCATGACCGTTCACAAAAGTCAGGGGTCGGAGTTCGACAAAGTCCTGCTCCTCTTACCGGACAGACCTTCCCGGCTTCTTACCCGGGAGCTCATCTACACCGGGATCACGCGGGCAAAAGAG
>JAWOGN010000112.1:0-3793 GCA_046496815.1 Desulfatiglandaceae bacterium | reverse complement strand
TTATTGATATTTTTGAGTACGGCATTATGAAGGGGATCGAGACCTCCGTCTCTGCTGCATGCGTAAATCATCCTGGAGATCACATCCTCACCATAATGCGCTTGAAGGTTGTGACTCCCGGTCACCCCGATGACATTCCCGGATTTCAGATGCACCAGTTGCGCCACAATGGTCGTTGTTCCGATGTCGACAGCGACCCCGTAATTTCTATCCGTCGGATCTCCGATCTCTATCTGTAATATTCGCCAGATATCGCCGTGTTTGGCAATCGTCGGTGTCACCTGCCAATCGTTATCGCGCAGCTTTGAGGCCAGCCCTTGAAGACACCGTAAAGACACCTCAAAGCCGCGATAATCCGTTTTTTTTCTGAGTTCCCTGATAACCCGATCGATGTCGGAGATATTGTCCTCCAGAGTGGGGGCTTTGAGTTGAAGAAAAATCTTTTGCGCTATGGGTTCAAAAAGGCTCATGGGATCCGAGGGGATTCTGGGGACAGATACTTTTTCGGGTTGACTGTAATCAACCACCGTGCTTTCCATCAAAATTTGCTCTTCTTCCAGCCGGGATTCCGGAGGAATAACAACCTCCACGTCACTTTGCACTTTGGTCTGACATGCCAGCACATAACCTTCCTTAATCTCGTCTCTGGACAAAAAGCTGATAGAGTTTTTGTCCGCCCTCACATCGCCGTCGATCACCTGAACGCGACATCTCCCACAAACACCTTTTCCACCGCAAAGGCTGTTGATATAAACGCCGGCTTTTTCAGCCGCCTCCATGAGGGTGGTTCCGGCTTCGACCCTAATTCTCTTTGCTTCCGGCAAAAAATTTACCGTATACATTCCAAAGGTAACTCCTTTCTGCGTCTAAACAGCCTGTCAAAAAACGTCCCTGTGTTTTGATTCGGGACGCTTTTCAGTAGTCTGAGATAATTTAGGCTCCGTATGATACCGCTCGAAGTCTTGACTCAATTGACAAATTACACCGGATCTTCCAAATGTCAAGGTTCCGTTCTTCATTCGCCACAGCATGCTTTCACCCTGCATTTCGAATGCTTAGATGAGCTCGGGTGACAACTGAAGCGGTGATCCCTGGATCAATCGGGCGGCAACGTGATGATCGCCCCAGCGCCCCCTTCCAGGAAACCGTCGTCCCAGGCCTCCCTGAATAACGAGATGGCCTTGTCCCCCGTGCAATGACTGGGTGCGACTTGTTTCACACCCATGCGTTTGAGTTGTTGGATAATTTCCTCGATTTGCCTCGTACCCATTCCCATCAAGTGGAATCCTCCCAGCACCAAAAAGGCCTCCCGGTCGAACAGCTCCGTGGCCTTTTTTACGACATTGACAATGCCGGGGTGGGCGCACCCCGTGACGATCACCAACCCATGGGTTGTTTCCAGGATCAACGCCTGCTCTTTGATCCAGTCACCCCTCTCTCCACCGGAGTGAACTCCCTCAAAGAGCCTTGTAGGGCGGTTCAGCGCTTTGAGGCTTGCGCCGTAACCGCTGACCGCTTGTTTAAACGAAGCCGGGAAAGATTCGGTCAGCCACACGGTGATGCGCGGATTGCGTTTGAGAATGCCCCACAATCCTCCCGTGTGGTCTCCGTGTGGGTGCGAAAGAAAGACGATATCGATCACCGCGGGGTCGATGCCCAGGCGTTTCAAATTATCGATAAGGATGTGTTCATCGCCGCCGGTGTCAAACAAAATGGTTTGCTCCTTGCCCTCAATAAGGCACGAAAATCCCCAACTGGTTTTCAAGCGGGCATCAAAGGCCACATTATTGAAGACAACAGTCAATGTAAGCATCGGCTTATCGCTGTTCATCGTTCCTCCAAGGGCAGCATTACCCGTCAAAATCGCTGTGAACATCAGCGAAATTCCTATAGAAAAAGCCTGACGCATTTTTGAACCTCATGCCGTTCAGCCCGGCGTTTTTTGTGGGGAAAAGGGATCGGGTTTTCTTTGACAATCCTGAAGTGCCCAACAAATCCATTGCGGTTTCCCCCAGAGGCCTAACCGCAACTTACAGAGATGTTACGGCTTCTTTTCCAGAAACGGTAAAAACATGACGAAATCGGCCCCGGCATGAAGATCCGGTGATTCGGCTCGTGGGGAGGCGGTGGAAAGGCAGATCCAAACCGTGGCGAAAAATAGGTCTAGAAATTTCACGCATCGCTTCCCGACAAGGCCGTCGCACCCCTCCGGAGAATCCACTCGCCGTATCAGTGAGGGGCACTCAGTAACTCAGGATTTCTTGATGCACGTTGAATATATAAGCGATCAAGGCCGCCCGGGTCCACATGCCATTTCGCTCCTGGCGCCAGTACATGGCCCGTGGATCCGCATCGATCGCCACGTCAATTTCATCCCTTCGGGGGAATGGATGCATGATGATTGCGTGCGGCTTTACTTTCGCCATATCGGAAGGACCGAGTCTGAATTTTGAAATATCGGTTTTTGAAGATTCGCCTTCAATGGCATCGTGTTCATCTTGAATCCGTGTCATATATATTGCATCCGCTTCAGGCAGCGCATTTTCCAAGGCCTCGGTTTCCAACTGAAAAGGGATCCGGTGTTTTTCCAGGAAGCTTCGCACATCCGCCTCCATTTGAAAGTTCTGCGGCGCGGCATAAATGATCTGAACGCCCTCAAAGTTTTTCATGAGATAACTTAAGGATCTCACCGTCCTGCCCCTTTTGAGATCGCCGCACATCAGCAGCGTTTTTCCCTCCGGTCCCCCTTGGTTGGAAAAGGAATGCTGAAGGGTATAGACATCCAGCATGGCCTGCGTGGGATGCTGGTCACTCCCGGATCCTCCATTGATGACAGGAATCGGCCGGTTCGTGAATGTGTTTAAGAGCCACGCCCCTCGCTCAGCCATGTTCGGCCCCTTGTGTCTCATGATGATGAGGTTCGTATAGGATGAAAAGGTGCGCAGGCTGTCATCAAAACTCTCCCCTTTTATTTCTGAAGAAACACTTGGGTCCCGGATCTCTGAGGTTTTCATGCCAAGAATGTGGCAGGCATTTTCAAAAGAAAGAAAGGTCCTGGATGACGGCTGGGCAAAATAGAGCATTGCGCGCTTGTGGGACAAAAGACTCTGCAAGAACCGTGTCCCAACTTTGCTTTTCGATATGTGTCGAACTTGATTCGTAATTTCATAAATATCGTCGATGATGGCCCGATTCAACTGTTGGGACATTATCATATCAAAAAGGCGTCCATTTTGGCTGAAACACTCGATTTTTTCCTCATTTGGAAGACGGTGAAACTCCGCAAATTTTTCGTCTAGGATGTTCATTTCAACCTCCGAAGAAGATTCGTGGAATTATGGACGTTTCAAAGGATATTAAGATTAGATGAAAAGCCGTTTGAGTGTCAAGCAATTGGTGGGAGCGCTGGTGGCATCACGGTGTCGGGAACCCCCATCCACGGGCTTATATTCTCAGACTTCTGGCGGGGGCGATCTGGCCGGCATTGTCACCTGCAAATAGAATTCGGGAGCGGTGACCGCTCAGATCGGACAGGTTCTGCTGAAACGTATGTCGGCCGAAGGGATATATATCCTTCAAGCTTTCGGTGTGAATAAACACCTTGTAGGCGCCATTCCAATTCTTCTTTAACACATTGATGAGTTCAAAGGCTGAAGACCCGTCGAAATCACCGACCAGCTTTAAATGCAAATCTTCATTTTTCCGATGGATCGAGATTCTGAAGTTGGCCGCCATCGTGTCTCTCCTCTTTTTTGAGTGAAGTCGTCTTCAGATCTGATAATCGGCATCCGGC
>JAWOGN010000091.1:0-20067 GCA_046496815.1 Desulfatiglandaceae bacterium | reverse complement strand
TTGACCTTCATTCATATAATTGGGGGCATCCTATTCAGTATTATATTCGGAATTCTGGTCGGGATTTTTTTCCGCAAGAGAATTGTGGAGAGCAGAGTGGATTCCATCGAGAATTTTTCCAAGAAAATTCTTGCCGAAGCCCAAAAAGAGGCCAAAACGATAAAAAAAGAGGCTGCGTTGCAGGCGAAAGATGGCCTCTATCAAATGAAGCTTGAGCTTGAGAAGGAGACCAGGGCAAACAAAGAACAGCTCTTGATCCAGGAAAAGCGGCTATTTCACAAAGAGGAGAGCCTGGACAGAAAAGGCGAGCAGCTTGAAAAGAGAGAAGAACGTATTGCTGAAAGAGAAAAGGCGATTGATCGCCTCGACAAAGAGTTGCGGCGAAAAGAGGGGGATTATGCGCAGCTGTTAGCGGAACAGCGTAAGCAGCTGGAGAAACTGGCAGGCATGTCCAGTGAGGAGGCAAAAAATCATCTCATTGCCTCAATGGAGTCGGAGGCGAAACACGATGCTGCAAAAATGGTGCGAAGGATTGAAAATGAGGCAAAAGAGGAAGCGGACCGAAAAGCCCAGAAAATCCTTGCCCTCGCCACAAAAAGGTATGCCGGAGATTATGTAGCGGAAAAGACCGTTTCAGTGGTTAATCTGCCGAATGAAGAAATGAAAGGGAGAATCATCGGCAGGGAGGGTCGAAACATCCGCGCGATTGAAGCGGCCACCGGAATCGATCTCATCATTGATGATACCCCGGAGGCTGTAATCTTATCCGGCTTTAATCCCGTAAGACGAGAGGTCGCCAAGATTTCCCTGGAAAGACTGATCGATGACGGCAGAATTCACCCGGCGAGGATTGAGGAAATCGTAACGAAAGTGGGTAAAGAAGTGGATGCCGCGATCAAGGAGGCAGGGGAGCAGGCGACATTCGACGTGGGGGTTCATGGGATAAATCCGGAGCTCGTTAAGCTGATCGGCCGATTAAAATACCGGTCAAGTTACGCCCAAAACGTGCTTCAGCACTCCGAGGAGGTCAGCTTTCTTTGTGGGATTATGGCTGCCGAACTCGGTTTAAATGCAAAGCAGGCAAAGAGAGCCGGACTTCTCCATGACATCGGAAAAGCCGTAGACCACGAGGTGGAGGGCCCTCATGCGATCATCGGTGCGGATTTGGCGAGAAAATATGGAGAATCAAATCAGGTGGTTCATGCCATTGCGGCGCATCATGAGGATGTACAGCCGGAGTCGGTTTTGGCCGTCCTGGTGCAAGCAGCCGATACCTTGTCCGGGGCGAGACCGGGAGCACGTCAGGAAATGCTCGAGTCCTACGTAAAAAGGTTGGAAGGTCTGGAGAAAATCGCGCTGTCATTCAACGGGGTCAACAAGTCTTATGCCATTCAGGCGGGACGCGAACTGCGAATCATGGTAGAAGGAAAGATCATCGATGATGACCATGCCTTTACAATGTGTAAGGATATTGCAAAAAAAATAGAAACCGAGCTCAGTTACCCGGGTCAAATCAAGGTCACGGTGATTCGGGAAACCCGAGCTGTGGAATATGCCAAGTAGCATGCTGATTCCCGGGTTTCTGCGAGTGCATCAATCCTTGGACTGAGAGAACCGTATGAGCGAAAACCACTTCCCGTTGACCCCCGTTTTTCCTTCGCACGTTCTTGAATTTCCGTTTTCATATCTTTGTGCCTATCACGGTGTCGGAGGGTCGGCATTTCCCAATCGGAGCTATCGTATCGCGAGAGAGGACTTGAGCGATTTTCTTCGGCGGGGAAAGGGGGAACCCTAGGAATGCATGAACTGATCATTTGAAGGATAAAATCGTGACCCCAAACGAAAAAGAAATCGTTTACCTTGTAGACGGCAGTTCCTATGTCCATCGAGCTTACCACGCCATACGGAACCTGAGCAATTCTAAAGGATTTCCCACCAATGTCATTTTCGGCTTCACCAAAATGATTTTAAAACTGCTCGCCGAGGCAACCCCCGCATATCTGGCCGTCGTTTTGGACGCCAAAGGGCCTACGTTCAGACATGAAATCTATGAAGCCTACAAGGCGAATCGACCGCCGATGCCGGACGATATGGCGGAACAAATCCCCATCACCAAGGAAATCCTAAAGAAGCTGGGTATCCGTGTAATGCAAAAGGAGGGATACGAGGCTGATGACATTATCGGCACACTGGCCGGAGCATTCGAAAAGAAAGGATTCAAGGTTGTTGTGGTGTCCGGTGACAAGGATTTCAGGCAGGTGATTACCCCCAATACCTCCATGTGGGACACCATGAAAGACTCGGTGACCGACTATGCAACACTGAAATCCGCCTACGAATTTGAGCCTGAGAGGTTTATCGATGTGATGTCGCTTTCCGGTGACACATCGGACAACATCCCGGGTGTTCCCGGCGTCGGAGAAAAAACAGCGGTTAATCTCATCAAGGAGTTCGGATCCCTTGAGAAGGTATTTGATCAGGCAGCCGGCATAAAGAAAAAAGCGCTCAGGGAAAACCTTCTTAAGTCCCGCGACGCCGCCCTGTTGAGCAGGAAACTGGTTACAATTGATCGTTTTGTGCCCATTGAAACGGAAGTCGAGGCGCTGAGGATTGGGACGCCTTCCCGTGAGGAACTTTCCGAGATCTTTAGAGATTTAGAGTTTCGGGACCTGTGGACAAAATTCGCCTCAAGGCATGAAAACGACTCCGAGTACATCGTGTGTCTCTCAAAGGAAACCCTCGGGATGATGGTCACGGAGATAAGCGAGGCAGGCTTGGTTTCTGTGGACACGGAAACCACAAGCCAGGATCCGCTCCAGGCGGAGCTTGTGGGTATTTCCTTCTGCTGCACACCGGGAAAAGCGTATTATTTGCCGATTGCTCATCACTACGAGGGTGTTCCTGAGCAGATCGGCTGGGAAGATGCGCGCGAGGCACTCAAGGAGGTCTTGGACAATGAGCGGATCCGAAAGGTCGGACAGAACCTCAAGTATGACGCGGAAATACTGCTGCGACACGGCATCACGCTGAAGGGAATCCATTTTGATACGATGATTGCATCCTATGTCATCAACCCGGGTTTGAGACAACACAACTTGGACTCCCTCTCTCAGCACTATCTGAATCATAAGATGATCAGTTATCATGATGTGGTCGGGAAGGGCAAGAATGAGTGTAATTTCTCAGAAGTCGATGTGGAGCGAGCAACGGCGTATTCATGTGAAGACGCTGATATCACCCTGAGGTTATGGCAGATTCTAGATCGCAAACTGAAAACAGAGCAAAACGAAGCACTTTTTTATGATTTAGAGATGAAACTCCTGCCGGTCCTGATGGATATGGAGATGGCGGGGATCCGAATCGATACTGCTTTTCTGAAGCGGATGTCTTTTCGGATTGCAGATCAGATGAAACGAATTGAATCAGATATCTTCACCGAGGCGGGCATGGCGTTTAATCTGAATTCTCCGCAACAGCTGGGCTATATTCTTTTCGACAAACTCCAACTCCCCGTTCAGAGGAAAACCAGCAAAACCAAGAAATATTCTACAGACGTTAAAGTCCTGGAAAAACTCTCCGCCCTTCCACACAAACTACCTCAACTGGTGCTGCGATACAGGTCACTTTCGAAGCTTAAGTCCACGTACCTCGATGCCTTGATTAAAATGGTGAATCCATCCACGGGGAGGGTGCATACGTCATATAACCAGACGGTGGCGGCAACGGGCCGACTGAGCAGCAGCAACCCCAATCTTCAGAACATACCGATCCGGGGAGAGGAGGGTCGGGCGATCCGCAGGGGGTTTGTGGCCGAAGCGGGGCATTGCCTTGTGTCGGCCGACTACAGCCAGGTGGAACTCAGAGTTTTCGCCCATTACTCCGGAGATGCGGCATTCTTAGAGGCCTTCAAGCGCGATGAAGATATCCACACCCGCACCGCTTCTGAGATTTTAGGCGTCGGGAAGGAGGGCGTACCCTCTGAGATGAGAAGAATTGCGAAGGCAATCAACTTTGGAATCATTTATGGGATGGGCGCGCAGCGCCTGAAGGAAGAGTTGGGGATCGAACTGAAAACAGCGAAAGACTATATCGGTAGATATTATGATAGGTATCAGGGTGTGACAAGATATCGAAACGCTATGATTGAGATGGCGCGACAGGAAGGTTATGTTACCACCTTGTTCAATCGGAGAAGATATCTCCCGGATATTCATCACACCAATCGAGTGATACGGGGCGAGGCGGAGCGGATGGCCATTAACACGCCCATCCAGGGGACAGCCGCGGATCTGATTAAAAAGGCGATGATCAATATCCAGCAGCGGCTAAAACGAGAGCGGTTTGAGACCCAAATGATCCTTCAAGTGCATGATGAGCTTGTTTTTGAAGTTCCGGAGAAAGAACGCACGGCTGTGATCTCCCTCATCAAGGAAGAGATGGAAGGGGTTTATCCTTTGCGGGTGCCCCTCAAGGTGGACATAAATGAAGGCAAAAACTGGGGTGAGGCCCACTGAGCGTTTTTATGGTCGAGAGCCCTGATTTTACAGGGAGTCGCCAGGCCATACCCCTTGACACAAAAAGGTGAGAAGAGATAAAGGTACATTTTGGGGTGAGAGCGGAGATCATGGCCGAAATTCCGGTCCGGGGAGATCGAGGAACAGCGGGTTCCCTCCGGGGCACCCTCTTTTATCTGAGTAATCAGGAACGAATAGGTTAGGGAGAAAGCGTTGTGGAGAATTCCGATGGACTCTATGTCGGCATCGACGCCGGAGCTGTCAGCCTGAATTGTGTTGTAATCAGCGAAAAGAAGAAAATCGTCTTTGAGTCCCCGTATCAGCGCCATCTTGGTAAGGTGGAAGGTCGCACACTGGCGCTTCTTGAGACGCTTTACAGTCAATTTGGGAAAGACGGAATCCGCGCGGTTTCATTCACGGGAAACCACGGTAAGAAGCTCAGTGAAAAGTTGGGGACATATTATGAGTTCGAAATCATCAGCCAAGTCCTGGGCGCGCTTCACATTCACCCGGATGTAAGAGCAATCATCAGTATGGGTGGACAGGACACCGCTCTCATGCAGATTAAACATTCTCGCGGCGATTGGGAACTGGAATACTTCAATACCAACGGACCGTGCGCCTCCGGAACCGGATCGTTTATCGACCAGCAGGCCCAACGATTAGCCACCGCGATATACGGAGGAGAAACCGATGCATCGCAAGCCCAGATTGACAAAATATTAACCGACTTCATCGAGTTGGGGTTGACAAGCCGGAAACCCGCCAATGTGGCATGCCGCTGCACCGTCTTTACCAAGTCCGATATGATTCATCTCCAGAATAAAGGAGAAAGGCTGGAGGACATTATTCACGGACTGCACGTGGGAAACGCGAGAAACTACATCAGTACGATTGTCGGCAATCGTACATTGGATCCCCCCATCTTATTTGTCGGGGGTCTTTCCTTAAACGAACTTCAGGTGAAGGCCTTCAGGGAGTATTTTCCGGAGCTGGTTGTTCCTGCACACAACACCTCAATCGGTGCTCTGGGAGTTGCGCTGCAGGCGCGTGATCTCCAAAGAAAGGATAAGCTCAATTTGGAGAATCTGAAAGCCCGTGGGTCTGCTTATGACGTTACGGTGCCGATTGCGCCCAAATTGCTATTGAAACAAACCATATTTCCGGAGACCAATGAAATTCGCGTGACGTCGATGCAAAAAAGACATCCCCTATACCTCGGTATCGATGTCGGATCCACCACGACCAAATACGCTGTCATCAATAAGCAGCACGAGATTATCCACAAAAGCTATGTGCCGACTCAGGGTAAGCCTATCGAGGTAACGCAACGACTTCTCAAGACCATTCGCGATGAATTGGGCAATCATACGGAGATATCGGGAACGGCCACCACCGGTTCCGGAAGAAATGTCGTGGGAGATTTCCTCAATGTCGACCTGATTATCGATGAAATCACGGCTCACGCCAGAGGAGCGATTGAGATAGACCCGCAGGTGGATACAATATTTGAGATCGGCGGACAGGACTCCAAGTATATATCCATTGCAAATACATATCCGCTTGACTTTGACATGAATAAGGTCTGCGCAGCGGGCACGGGAAGCTTTCTTCATGAGCTGGCCAACAAATACGGGATCAATATCGTCGGCGAGTTTCAGGAGATTGCACTTTCATCAGAGACGCCCGTGAAGTTGGCGGAAAGATGTACCGTATTTATGGAATCGGACCTTGTGTCTTATCACCAGAAGGGAGTTTCCCGGAGAGACCTGATCGCAGGACTTTGCTATGCAATCGTTCACAACTATCTCAATCGTGTCGTTGAAAAAAGAAAAGTGGGCGAGAGAGTTATGTTTTTGGGAGGACCTTCATTGAACAAGGGTGTGGTCGCCGCCTTTGAAAATGTGCTCGGTCGGGGTCTTGTGGTGCCCAGACACAGAGAGGTCTTGGGGGCCTACGGCGCTGCCATAAGTGTGCATGAAACCATGGAGTTGGAGAACCGGAATGCCGGCACCTTCAGAGGTTTGGACAGCGCGATAAACGACCGGATGCATTACAAAGAAAAGATTTGCCATGCAGACCCGCACTGTCACAATCAGTGCAAACTAAAAATTTATGACTTTGACGGGCGTCGCGCTGTCTGGGGTGGAGAGTGTGGTCGGTATGACGTGATAAAACTCAAGGGCTCCAAGAAACAAAATTTTTTTGAATTAAGGCAGGAGATCTGGCAACAGTATATGTCGGGGGTCTATGAGGAATTGGGGGGAACACCCCTGATGGAGGCTGACGGTCGGCCGACCGTCGGCATGCAAAGAGCCCTTTACGGGCACCAGGGCGGTGTTTTGTGGGCGCATTTCTTTGATCAGCTGGGATTCAAGCTTGTGCTGACACCACCCACCAACCCCCATATATCAAAAACGGGCATAGAAACCGTCGTGGCTGAAACATGCTATCCCGTCAAAGTCTCTTATGGCCACATAAAAGAGCTGATTGGAAAGACCCGCTATCTTTTTATTCCGAGCATGATTACCATGCCCACACCCGAGCAGTCGGAAAAAGGGTTTTACTGCCCCATGATCCAAAGTAATTCCTACATGGCCCGCGCGGCGCTTGATATAGACCCGGAGAACGTTTTATCCCCGGTGGTTCATCTGAAGTTCGACCCGGATACCCTTGCCCTGGAGCTATCAGAGCAAATTCGATCAAAGTTGCATGTCGGTAAAGTGCAAATTAAGAAGGCACTTCGTTATGCGTTGGAAAAACAACTCCGGTTCGAACGGGAACTCCACCGCAAGGGGACGGAAATTCTTGAGAACCAGAGCCCCGATGCGCCCGTCGTGGTGGTGACAGGGCGCCCCTACAACCTTTATGACGACAGACTGAATTTGCGCCTCGGTCAGAACCTGGCAAAGATCGGGGTGACGGCCCTTCCCATGGATTTTATTGACGTATCCTCTGTGGACCTTTCGGATTTTCCTTCCATGTATTGGGGCCTCGGTGCACAAATATTGCGAACCGCAAAATATGTGACGGGCCATCAGAATTATTTCGGGCTCCATTTAACTAATTTTGGTTGTGGCGCCGACTCCTTTATCGAGCATTTTTATAAGCATATCATGGAGCAGAAGCCCTATCTGATCCTGGAACTGGACGAGCACAGTGCGGTAGCCGGCGCGATGACCCGGCTCGAGGCGTACCGGAATGTCCTTGAAAACACGATGCAAAAACTGAACAGGGAACTGAGATCGAAAGTGAAACTGGCGAATTAATGCGGCCGCTTCCTGAGCGTTGCTGCGCTTGTGTTTTCAACGGTTTTCGCATCATAATGTGTTCAATGAGAGCGCAGAGAAACTTTTTCAGAATGCCGGCATAAGAAGATGGAAACAAAGTCGATCACTCGAGATAGGGGTGGGACGTATAACTCACCTAAAATGGAGCCAAAGAAGGTCATCAGTTTTAAATCCCTCACCGGGAAAGTGGGTCGGTTTAATTTGAGGAATAAGACATTCTTGATTCCCGAGATGAACCGGATCGGAGGTCACCTTCTCGCCGCCACATTCAGGGGTTTTGGAATTCACGCAAGGGTCATGGAGACGTATAAGGGTCTTGACATGGGCAAAGAATATACGTCCGGAAAAGAATGCTACCCTTGCCAGATAACCATGGGAGACATTCTGTATTTCATGAAAGAGGAAAAGGCTCGATTGGGGGATGACTTCAATCCGGAGGATTACGTCTATTTCATGCCCGAGTCGGACGGACCCTGCCGTTTTGGTATGTACAACAAGTATCAACGAATCGTACTGGATTCTTTTCCTGAACTGGATCGAGTGAAGATCGGCGCCCTCACTACAAAGGACGGGTATTCTCTGGCGGGTATCATAGAGGAGGAACAGGTTTCCGACTTAAGAAGATCCGCCTTCTTCTCGGTGATCGTTGCGGATGTTCTCGATCGATTGCTCTGGAGAGTGCGACCTTACGAAAGGGAGGCCGGGCAGACCGATGATTTCATGGAAAACTCCATGAAACGCATGGAGGAAACCTTTGAAAAATGTGCACCCGATAAGAACTTTGAGGGGATTCTTGTTCAGCTGGACCGGATTGTTGAAGCGGGAAAAGCAATCATCGATCCCGCCGTCTCTCCCAAACCCCTGATTGGGATCGTTGGAGAGATCTATTTGAGGACCCACGTTCAGGCGAATCAAGACCTGATCAGGACCTTGGAAAAATACGGTGCTGAGGTGGTGAACGCGTCTATTGCCGAATGGATGAATTACACCACCTATGACAGGTTGAGGGATGCAAGAGTCGAATTAAGGTTGAATTTGAAGCAATTTCGTTTGGGAGGACTGCGGGAGCATTTGAGGAAAATCATCGGATATGGTGGAGAGCTTTTCTATCAGCAGCTCAGGCAAAAACAGGTTTACAACCGGGTGAGATCAAAGATTGACCTGGCCGAGGACCACAAAGTGGCACACCTGGAAGACACACTTAAAGAGAACGATCTGTACAGCTTTGATGCCGGCACGGAAGCCTGTCTAAGCATTCCGGGGATTTTGGAATACGCGCGGGAAGGATACAACGGTGTTGTAAATGTGTACCCCTTCACGTGTATGCCGAGCACCGTCGCTTCAGCGATCGTGAAACCGCTCATGGACAACGTCGGGGTTCCCTATCTGGATACGCCCTATGACTCGGGCTTCCAGCCGGGAAGAGAGTCGGCCATAAGGACTTTCATGTACCAGGCGCAACAACACTTCAATCGCCATGGTAGAAAAAAACACACCTGATTTTTTTTCCGGAGACATTTTTTTCCCTTTATGCCAGGCGTATCAATTTACCCTTCCGGACGGGGTTTCCCCGGGAGTGAAGATCTTCTTGCCCCTTACCGCTTACATTGAGGTTATCCCTCACGCTGCAATTCAATTCTTTTAAGCGATATCTTATGTGAAAAATGAAAAGAGGAGAGTAAGATTATTTTATGACAACAAAAATGTTAATCAATGCCGTTGAGGCCGAGGAATATAGGGTGGCCATCATAAAAGATGGTCTATTGGATGGGTTTCACATCGGGACATCCACTACAGAGGAAAAGACAGGAAATATCTACAAAGGGGTTGTGGAGCGGGTTCAATCAAGCTTACAGGCCTGCTTTGTAAATTTTGGAGGCGAAAAAAACGGTTTTTTGCAAGCGAGCGACATTCATCCTGAATACTACGTCGATAAAAGCGGACCTGCAGAAGACGGACCGATCCCTCCCATAGGAAAAATAGCGAAAAGAGGTCAAGAACTTCTCGTTCAAGTGACAAAAGAGATGCCGGGCCGGAAAGGGCCCCATTTAAGCACCTATTTGTCTTTTGCAAGCCGGTATCTGGTGTTGACGCCCGGCAGGCCCACCGGGGGGGTCTCAAAAAAGATTGAGGATGAGAAAGAGAGACTGCGACTCAAGTCGATCATGAATCAGTTTAAGCTTCCCGAGGGCGTCGGATATATTGTCAGGACAGCGGCATTGAAACAGAATAAGAAGGAGCTATCCCGGGATCTCGGCAGGCTTCTAAGAATGTGGAAGGACATCAGAAAGCGGGTGAAAAACGCCCCTCCCCTCACCCTGATACACAAAGAGCAGGATATCTGCCTTCGCACGTTGCGGGATTATTTCACCGGTGAAGTCACGGAAGTCGCCGTGGACGACAAGGAAACCTTCGGCAAGGTAAAGGCCTACATGAGAGTCATTTCGCCCATGCACCAGAGAAGGGTTAAATTCTACAGGGATAAACGACCCATTTTTTCTCAATTCGAGGTGGAACAACAGCTCGAAGCAATCTACGCAAACGTTGTCTCGCTTAAGTCCGGAGGCTCTATCGTCATAGATCCCACGGAAGCGTTGATCTCCATCGACGTGAATTCCGGAGGAGGCAAGGCGGGAAAGGACGTGGAGAGCACGGCCTACCGAACCAACCTTGATGCGGCAGCGGAAATTGCTCGTCAGCTTCGTTTAAGAGACATGGGCGGGCTTGTGGTCATTGATTTTATTGATATGAAAGATCGAAAACACATCCGAGAGGTGGAGAAGTTGTTCCGTGAGGAAACCAGGATAGACAGAGCCAAGATTGACATCGCCCATATATCAAAGTTCGGTATCATGGAACTTTCACGACAGCGCTTACGGCCCTCCATAGAATCTCGGAGTTATCAGACTTGCCATTACTGTCACGGTCGCGGTCTTGTCCAATCTGTGGAATCCGCTTCGGTGTCTTTTTTGAGGCGGATTTGGATGGGCATATCCAGAGAAGGGGTTACGGGAGTCAAAGGGTCTTTGTCCTCGGAAGTGGCAACTTACCTTCAGAACAAGAAAAGAAAGGAATTGGCGCGATTGGAGAGCCGGTATGGGGTGGAGATCGCACTGCAGGGCGATCCCTCAATCGCCCCCGGAGACGGGAACCTGGAATTTTTGCCCGAAACCAATTCCTGAGCGAGTCGATTCGTTGACTTCGCGCGGCATTTGCCCTGCCGATATCTGCGATATTTTGGTATCAATGGGTTGCAACGGACCTCCAAAAACAGGTCGTTATGTTCAACAACATCATCTATTTCATTTTCGTCCTTCTCATATTCAATATCCCGTCCTCCGGAGATGCGGCCGAGCCAGGACCACTTTTTTGCATAGCCGGGCTTATCGGTTCGTGGTTTGTTTTTATGGGGTACTGCCGTTGGCGCTTCGAACATCTTCTGAAACAAACGGAGCCGGGGGCAAGAAATGACGGCCGTGCAGCCGGTCGTTACCACAGACTGATTACCCGGCTTTCCATTTCAGCAGTCGTATTATTCGGCCTCGTCACGTTTCTATTTGAGTTAAAATACTGGATATTGACGATCCTGGGATTTCAACACGTCTCCGTACTGCAAGGCGTCCTGGCGCTATCATTGTTCTTCTTTTATCTGAGTACTATTTGGTATTTTGCCTATCCGAGCTATCGAGTCATATTTCAGCAGGATATCACAAGACGTGCCTATGTCCGATCCAACATCCGATTGAACGTTCCGATTCTTTTCCCGTGGCTGGTTTTCTCGTTTATCTATGACCTTATTGATTTGAGCCCTTGGGCCGGACCAAAGGGCTTTCTGGATAGCGTCCAAGGTCAAATTGTTTTCTTTGCATGTGTTCTCACAATCCTGATGATCTTTGTGCCCGTCGTCATCCAGTACCTGTGGGGCTGCAAACCGCTGAAAGGATCTGAAAAGGGAAGGTTGCTGGAGGATTTTCTGAAAGAGAAAGGGTTTAGATATCGAGCCCTGTTGAAGTGGCCGATTTTTGACGGACGGATGTTGACAGCGGGCATTATGGGTATTCTTCCCGGATTCAGATATATTCTTATTACCCGATCTCTTTTGGAGGCCCTGTCACTCGATGAACTGAAGGGCGTGCTCGCCCATGAAATGGGACATGCCAAATATTATCACCTGCTTTTTTATATGCTTTTTTTTGTAGGTTTTGTTGTGCTTTCCTTTGGGCTCTTTGATTTGTTTTTCTACCTTACCTATGCAAGCCCGCGTCTCATGGAGATGATCTCCGAGGGAAGTAAAACGGGTACGAACCTTTTTTATTTCCTGCTGTCCATCCCAATGGTGTTTGCGCTTCTCGTTTATTTTCGCTATGTGATGGGTTTTTTCATGCGCAATTTCGAGCGACAGGCAGATCTTTATTCGGCGGTGACCCTGGGAACTCCAACACCGATCATCACTTCACTTGAGAAGATCGGCGTTCTGAGCGGAAAAATCCGGGATCTTCCCAGTTGGCACCATTTCAGCATTCGGGAGCGGGTGGAATATCTGTGGCGAACGGTGAAAGATCCGGGTCTGGTGAGGCGGCATAATCGATTCATCGTACGTTCATTCTCGGTCTATTTGATTGGTTTGGTCGGTCTGGGATACGTCCTCAATTTCAGTCCCATGAAGCAACAGCTGGCCTATTCTCTTCTCAAAAAGGAGCTTGGCAGGCAGGTTCTGAAAGAACCGAATAATATGGCGCTTTATGAAAATCTCGCCGTGGTTTACCAGGAACTTGGTAAGTACGAGGAAGCCATGGCGGCTTACAACAAAGTCCTTGAGATAGATCCGAATCGCGCGGTTTCTTTGAACAACCTCGCATGGCTTTTGGTCACAGCCCCTGAGGAACGGCTCCGGGATGAACCGCGGGCCCTTGATCTTGCCAAGAAGGCGGTTTCCCTGGAAAGATCTCCCATATATCTGGATACCCTGGCGGAAGCCTATTACGCAGAGGGCTTCAACGCGGAGGCCGTGGCGGTGATTAAAGAGGCAATCGCCCTTGAAAAGGGAGACACACACTATTATGAAAAACAACTGGAAAAATTTCTGGGTGGGAGGAATTCGTAGCGTTCATCCCAAAAGAAGGCCCTCTGTGTACGGAATTACGCCGGGTCCTGTCTATTCGTAAGCGCTTTTCCAATTGCCTGAAGGTGTTTTCTTGACTTTCCAACGATGATGCGGGCCAGTATGTAGCAAACGATGAAATAGGGCACGAAGTTGAGGCCTTCCGCCATAAGGGGAAAGGGGAAGCGAATATCGCCGAAGCGTTTTTGAAGCCAGGCGGCGGCGAAGAACGCCGGCCACAGCGACGCCATGCCCATCGCGATCATAAGAAAAAAAGATTTTCCGAACGCTTCGTTCGCCAGCTTGTTGATCTGCCTGTACGCTTTTTTGTCGCCGCTCTTGAGGGCGTTGATCGAGCGGTCTTGGTACATGGCGGTCTCATCCATACGTTCCTTCACGAACTTTCTGTTCACCCGTTTGACAATCGCCGACGTCGCTTCCCCGATGGCTGCGGCCCACAGGGACACAATGAATGTGCCGAGCCACCAGCTCAAGGTCGGGTTGTCGAACCACCGGTATGGATGGATGAGCACCGGGTCTATCTGTAAAAGAAACCACTCCATAACGCTCAACGTGCCGATTGCGGAAATTGCACCCCGCCGATGCATTCAAAGGCGGCGATCCCGCCGTTTCATACAAACCCGGACGGTTGGAGATGCCTGAGCCGTCCCCTCTTTGCTGGAGCGGACCCGGGAAGGGAGAACTATCGGTGGAAACCCCTATGACCCTCCGGGGTCACGCTCCTCAAAAGCGTGACCCCGGAAGTCTTGATCGGTTTGACCCTCGGCAAATATGCATTCGCGCTTCGGGGCGGGTTACGGAAGCCATTTCTGGCCGAAGAAACCCTGAGACGCGTAGCGAATGCCGACATAGAACGCGAGGAGAATGAAGAGGATCTTCAGCGCCTTGTCCGGCAAGTACTTGGAGGTTCTCGGGCCGATCATGGAACCGATGAAGATTCCAATCAGTTCCATGCCGATAAACCCCCAGGAAACCAGAATACCTTTCCCGACCATGTAGGTAAAGATCGAGACGATCATGCCGATGAACACACACAATGTCGAGGTACCCGCGACGATGAACATGGGAAGGCCGACCACGGATGTCATGAACGGAACGAAGAGGAATCCCCCGCCGATACCCAGAAAGGCCGCTACCGCCGCGATGACGATGCCGCCAAGCACCGGGAGATAGGCTTTGAACTTGAATTCGACGCCGTAAAATGTGAAGCGCACGGTACCGATCATAAAGCCCATTATCAACCCTGCGATGGCCAAAAGGTATGCGACGATTTTCGGGCTGCCGATAAGGTTTATCCAGAGTCCGGACGCAAGGACCAGCGCAATCCCGATCCACATGAACTTCTGATTTCCTTCGACGAGCTTGACGCCCATCTCGGCGGAGTCCTTTTTTTCTTTTATGGATTTTTCAAACGCCTGGGCCGCCGCTTTGGCTTCCTTTTTCCTTGCTGAGCCCGTGGGGGTGATTTCGTACAGCAGGAAAAATCCCAGCACCATGACGATCAGGCCGAAGTAGCCGACATATTCCCGGAAGGAAATTTTGCCGGCCGTAATTTCGGGGATCAGCCAGGAGCCGGCGATTCCGCCGATGCCCAGGCACAGGGCTATGGGCAGAACCAGCCTGCCCATTTTGTAGTAGTTGATGGAAGATACCAGCCCGCTGAAACCCACCAGCCACTGGTTGGACACACGGATCGAATCGACCACGAGCTTGTTGACCGGGTTCCCCCTGCCGAATGACTGGCCGTAAGGGCCGAGGCCGAAAACCGTGATATGACCGATTCCCGCCATCATGCCGCCGAAGGCACCGATCGTGGAAAAAAGCCACCCGACCCAGATCGCCCAGAGCAATCCCAGAATCAAATTGGGACTCGGCGCGCCGGGGATGCCCAGGTAGCCGGGCTCTTCCCCCGCCTTGATAACGGCTTTGGTTTTCTCGGCGAATTCCTCATTCTCCAGACTCTTGTTGATTGCATTCTTCATTTTTTCCGACATCTGGGGTGTTGTCAGGTCAGAGGACGGGGATTGGGCAAAGGCCAATGACATGACGCTTAAGAGGAGTAAAACGAACGTCCACATCAAAAATTTTTTCCTATTCATATCTTCCCTCCCGGTTTAATTGGTTGAAAAACAGGGTGATTATTCACAGAATAATCGCCCCCCCCTTCATGCTTTCTCGCAGGATTCGCACATCGTTTGTGAGTCCTGCGTTCTTCGCTCTGAGTGTCGCTTGCGCGGCTCGGCGTCCTCACGGAGGCGTTTGAATGGTTCCGTGATACAATCAGCACGCCGGGCCTCATGAAATACGGCCGGAATTCGACCGTGTTTCAGCGTACCGCTCGCGCTGTGGGTGATCGGCAGTTTGCTTTTTTTTTCTTCATCACCGCCCAAACATTGCAGTATGCAGGGTCAAGGTTCGGTCTGAGGGTCCGGATTTAGATGCTCACAGCGTTGCTGCGCGGCATCAGCGTGTTCTATTTCTCTTTCGGACCCTTATTCCGGACCGTTTTTCGGGCAGCAACCTGCTGCCGTTGCAGTGAGTAGAAATATCGTTGCAAACAGGCGTAGAAGAACTGTCGCAATTGCCCCGGTAAAAGCAGCATAGACAGACCTTATCATCATATCGGATCTCAAAACAAAAAAAGTCGCAAGCGTCGCATGATGCAAGTTTACTGAAACCTGTACGGATAAATCTGTTATTGGGCTCCGCCGGTACATATCTCATCAAAGATCAAGTCGCAACTCGCATCAACAAAGTGTGAAGGAGAACTTCACCCGACTGAGAAAGTCGAGCCTTCACTCATTTCAACACTGCAATATACCTAAGGGCGGTTCATGTCAATACAAATAAACCCTGTCGTTACAAAAAAAATGATCCCAAAATCGCGATTCATGCCTGTTTTGCATGCCCCAAGGGGGTCCGATTACCGCTTTTGAACCGCATCGCCGGATGATTCCGGACGGTCAGTGATGAACCCCACGAAACGCTATCAATAGAGGCGAAATTGGAATCCGCGCTCAGGATTTATTCAACATCGGGGTAACTCCGAAAAGAGATCTGTCTGAGAATACTGTGGGGAAATAGGTTCCGACACGGATGTTCATTGAATCAACAGCGCAAACGGGAGCCTCACCGTATCGTCACCTCATTTCCGCCAGTACTCGGGCACCAATAAGACGAACACGGTATAAATTTCCAAACGCCCCAACAGCATACAAAAAATCAGGACCCATTTCCCGGCGAATGGTACCGCTAGATAGTTCTTTGTCGGTCCCACGAGAGCCAAACCAGGTCCGATGTTCCCGATGGAGGCCGCAACGGATGCGATCGCACTGATCAGGTCAAGCCCCATGGCCGCCATCACGGCGGTGGCTGCAATAAAAAGACCCAGATAGAGCACAAAGAATCCCCAGATGCTGCTGAGCGTGTTTGAAGGCACAGGGTTTCCCCCGATTTTGACGGTGGTAACGGCGTGGGGATGGATGATGCGAAATATTTCGCGATATCCATGTCGAAGAAGCAGCATCACTCGCAGTGTCTTCATCCCACCGCCGGTGGAACCGGCCATGGCACCCAGGAACATGCAGAGGAGCAAAATGAATTTGGACAGTGCCGGCCATGTATCGAAATCTGCCGTCGCAAACCCTGTCGTGGTGATGATGGATGTCACCTGAAAGGCTGCATAGCGAAACGCTTTGGCGAAGGAATCATAAACCGATCCATAGATGTTCAGGGTAATGAGGAGGGTAAATACCGCAGCCAATGCAAGGAACACACGACACTCCGGATCCTTTCCAAAAATTTTGACATCCCCTTTGATCAGCTTGTAGTGGAGGGAGAAGTTGATGCCTGAAAACAGCATAAAAACAAGAATGATGACATCAAAATACGGGCTGTTGAAGTGTGCAATACTCGCGTTTTTGGTTGAAAACCCTCCCGTCGGCATGGTGCAAAAGGCATGGCAGGTACCGTCGAAAAGGGACATTCCCCCGGCCATCAACAAGAGAATTTCAAGCACAGTGAGAAGAAGGTAGACTTTCCAGAGGGTTTTTGCCGTCTCCGATATTCTCGGCTTAAGTTTGTCCACGACGGGGCTTGGAATTTCAGCCTTGTATAATTGCATGCCCCCTACCCCCAAGTAGGGAAGTATTGCGATGGAGAGCACGATAATCCCCATTCCACCGAGCCACTGAGTCTGGCTTCGCCAGAGCAGGATCCCCCCCGGGAGTTCTTCAATGTCGTTCAGGATGGAAGCGCCGGTGGTGGTGAAGCCGGACAGGGATTCAAAGTAGGCATGGGTGAAGTTGGGTATGGCTCCTGAAAAGAGATAGGGCAGTGTCCCGATGAATCCGGCCATGATCCAACCGAAGGTCACGATGGCGATGCCGTCGCGATGGGTCAATTGGGTGTCTTGCTTTGTTTTTGCCGGCAGGAAAAAGATGAGCCCGACGAAAGAGGAGATCAGCATGGAAACCAACAGGGCGCGGGTGCTGCCATCCCCCTCGATCCATGAGACCGACAGCGGCAGGACCATGGAGATACCAAGAAAAAGAACCAATATCGCGATGAATCGCGTGATGATCCTGAAATGCATTAGAAGTATTCCAGTTTCACGGTAAGCAGCTTTTCCAGCTTGGGGATGACCTGCTGAAGAGAGAAAATAATAAGTCGATCTTTCGGCAAAATCACACTGTCACCCCGGGGAATGATAATTTCTTCACCCCGAACGATTGCGCCGACGATTGCGCCTTTCGGAAACTTCACCTTGGACAGAGGGACGTTCACAATGTCCGAGGTCTCCAAGGCTTCGGCCTCGATCGCCTCGGCGTGTTCTCCCTTCAGCGGCGCGACAGAGATGATTTTGCCGCGCCGGATGTACTGGAGAATCGCCCTGACCGCTGAAAGCCTCGGGCTTACGACGGTGTCGATCCCGATCGCAGAGACGAGTGGAATATAACTCAATTTGCTGACGCGTGTGATGGTTTTGCTTGCCCCCAGGCCCTTTCCCAGGATTGACATGAGGATGTTGCTCTCTTCGTCTCCGGTGATGGCAACCATAAAATCCATATCGCCGATATTTTCTTCCAACAGAAGGTCTTTGTCCGTTCCATCCCCACTGATCACGATTACGCGCTCCATTTTTTTGGCCAGGCCGGCACACGTTTCGGCGTCTTTATCGATAATCTTTGTACTGATATCTGTTTGGTCAAGGGCGGTCGCAAGGGCAGCACCCGTTTCTCCTGCACCGACAATGAGGACCCTCCTCAGGCTTTCCGCTTTGATATCGAACAACTGAAGCACGGATCCCATTTCATCATTTCTTATGACCACGTAAATGAGGTCATCGGCCTGAATTTGGTCCTTACCGCGGGGGATCACCACCTGGTTCTTACGGACGATCGCGCCCACGAGGACCCTTCCTTCGAGCTCTCTAAAAGAAATCAATTCCCGTCCGATGAATGGGGAATCTTTCGGCAATTGAAATGCGATGAGCTTGACCCGACCGCCGACAAAATCAATGACATCCTCGGCACCCGGTACCTTCATCAAGGTTATGATACTTTCCACCATCGCGGACTGGGGATTAATGATATGGTCAATACCCAGAAAATCCTGGCTGAACAGTACTTTTTCCGCCAGATACTCTTCGTTTCTCACGCGGGCGACTTTCAGCATGTATTGATTTTGGTTGCGGGCGAGCAAGCAGGAGATCAGGTTCACCTCGTCGCTGTCAGTGGCGGCGACCAGCAAGTCCGCCTCAGCAATTCCCGAATCTCTGAGCACCCGGGGGCTCGTTCCCGAACCCAAATGGGCCTGTACATCCAATTGCTCGGAAATGCGCTGAATTTTCTCAGGGTCCTTGTCAATAAGGACCACGTCATGACCTTCCTCAGAAAGCCTTTGGGCGATGTGGAACCCTACCTCGCCCGCGCCGACGATGTTGATTTTCACTGATTCCTCCCACAGGCCGGCCTAGAAGGCAGAAAATGCCGTAGCCTGACTTTTTAAGCACACGGGCAGCTGTCGCTGTAATGGGAAAGGTTGCATCATCGATTTTGCTCCCATTAAACGGTGATGAAATCGTAAAAAGTCCTCACCCCGTTGAAAAACGGGGTCCCGGTTCTCCTTAACTGTCTGAAAAGACTGGATTCCGGTCTACACCGGAATGACGGAAAAAGGTGATTTCCGACTTTTTGCGAGTGTATTCACAGTGCCTGACCGAAAACTTTCACTTTTTCTCTCGCTAATAGAGGGAGGTCAGGCGCGAATTATATTCCTCGAAATACTTAATGTATTCAAATGTTTATGATTGTAGTTTTTCTTGATCTTGGAAAACCTCATTGTTTTCGTTTAGACAGCGCAATGGACGAAAATACTTGAAATATTCGGTTCAATTCTCCTTTAGTGAAGCAAACGAAAAAAGTCAAGCCGTCTGCCGTCGGAGGGATGCAGTGGCTTGCTGAAAGGTCGACTTTGCTTTGGGCGAATACGTATGGACAAGAAATATTCACAATGATATAAAAATTATTTTTATATGAATTCAGCGCGTTGAAATGGTGCGTTGGAGGCCGTCCCGATCGCTTTGAGAAGGCCGCAAACCAAATACGTCCCTGCACGGTGAACGCCTGCATGCCCGCGCTGACGGCCATGCGAACAAAACCGTGGGAATCACAGCGTTCCGTTGAGAAAACAATGAATGCAAACGGGATCACTTTCGATGGGCATCATCTGATCACCCATCTTGACAGGTTTTCAGATGCCAAGGTTCTCGTTATCGGTGACATTATCCTGGACGAGTACGTTTGGGGCGATGTGTCGCGAATTTCGCCGGAAGCTCCCGTCCCTGTCGTGGAGGTGAAGCGCGAGACAAAAATGCTGGGTGGGGCCGCCAACGTGATTCACAATATCGCCCGCCTCGGTGCAAGGCCCACCCTGTGCGGTGTCGTGGGTGATGACTCCATGGGCTCACACATCCTCGATACCCTCAGTGAGATGGGCCTGGCTTCCGACGGCATCGTGGTGGAAAGAGACCGGCCGACGAGCCGAAAGACACGGATTGTGGCGCAAAACCAGCAGGTGGTCCGCTTTGACCGGGAAAGCCGGCAGCATATCAGGGCGGACAGCATTGAAAAGATTCTGA
>JAWOGN010000378.1:0-12735 GCA_046496815.1 Desulfatiglandaceae bacterium | reverse complement strand
CCACTGGAATGAGATCCGGCTCAAGTGCGCTCAGAAACATCTGAAGCGCAGCATAGTCCAGCGTCAAGGGGCACTGGACAAAGGCGGCGCCGGCAAAGGCGATCAATCCCACCCGGTCTCCCTCTACAATGCGCAAAAAGTCCAGAATTTCCCGCCTGGCCCGCTCAAGTCGGTTTGGCTCGATATCCTCCACCAGCATGCTTCCGGAAACATCCACCAGGACCATGATGTCCACGCCTTTTTGGCTGACCTCCTGGTAGTGGCTGCCCCACCGGGGTCCTGCCAGGGCAAAGATCATGAGACCCAGAGAGGTCAGGAGGAAAAGCCCCTTGAGGAACCGGCTCCCCATTCGCTCCGCTCCGGTCAGTCGCGCCAAAAGATCTGAATCGGCGATTCGCTCAAAGGCCTTTTTCTTTTTACGGTTGTAAACCAGAAGGATAACTGCGGCAAGGGGCACAAGCCAGAGCAAATGCAATGTCCAAAGATGGGCCAGTGTCATGGAATGACCCTCAAAAACGTTGTTCTCAAAAATATCTCCAGCCCCAACAGGATGAGGGCCGGGATAAGCATGTACCGGTAAAGTTCCCGGAAATGAAAAAACTCCTTGACCTTGATCTCCGTCTTCTCCGCACGATCTATGATATCGTATATTTCTGAGAGCTGCCGGCTGTCGGAGGCTCTGAAATACCTGCCGCTGCCGATCTTCGCCACCTGCATCAACATCTCTTCATCCAGGTCCACCCGCTGATGAACAATGCGCGTGCCAAAGAGGTCTTTGACTCTAAATGGCGCCGGTCCTTTACCCCCCACGCCGACGGCATAAATCTTTACGCCCAGCGCCTGTACGGCATCGGCTGCCTGTTCGGGTGTTATCTCCCCCGCGTTGCTGCGCCCGTCGGTCAAGATGACCAATACCTTGCTCTTGGCCTTCAGATCTTTCAACCGCTTCCCACCGATGGCAATGGCGGACCCGATTGCTGTGCGGTCTCCGGCCATGCCGATTTTCATTTTTTCAACCAAACTCAAAAGGAGCCCCTTGTCCAGCGTCAACGGGGATTGCGTAAAGGCTTCCGCTCCGAAAACCACCAGGCCGATCCGGTCCATCTCCCGCTTTTCAATAAAATCACTCACGACTTTCTTGACAGCCGTGAGGCGGGAAACCGGCTCGCCATCGAGTTTGAAATCCAGGGCCCGCATAGACCCTGAAGTATCCAGGCACAGTATGATATCCACCCCGGGCGATCGGATTTCGCGGGACACATTGTAGAGTTGAGGCCGTGCGGCAGCCAGAATCAGCAGAACGAGGCAGGCCGTGCGCAGCGCCATGGGGATTCTAAACAGCAGTTTGTTGCCGCTTCCCGCCAGTTGAGCCGCCCGGGAGGTTATGGAGTGACGAATGCCGGGGGGGTTCCGCCGCAACTGAAACGCGGCCCATCCCGCAACAGCCGCCAACAGCGCCAGAAGCGCCGGATACGCGAACCGGAACATCATGACACGGACCTCGGGGAACCAGAAGCGGTGTTGGCCGTCTCATCGGTTGGACCGGTTTCATGAATGTAGTTGAGCGCCGCCTTTACCGCTTCCTCCTTCCTGTCCGGCGTGGGAACCGTATCCGCAAACTTTACCAGATCAGCCTGTCGCAATAGGGGAAGAAGTGTTCGATCTTTTTCGGTCTTGATGTGGTGTGCAATCTCTTCTGTGGTGAATTCAACCGCCGGAAATCCCCGGATGGCTTCCAGATAGCATCTCAAAATTTCGGAGAATCGGAAGTAGAATGCCTTGACATGACCGTTTTCGAAAAGGCTTCGGCCCTCCAGTTCTTCAATTTCCTTGACTGCCCGAATATGTGGCGGTTCCGAGGCAGCGGCCATCAGTTCCCTTCGACGTCGCGTTCGGTACCACCAGATAAACAAGAACACCCCCAGCAGAAACGCAACCCCGGTGCCAACCCATGGCAGGAGTTTCAACCAGGGTGCTTTTGTCGGGATGATCCCCTGAATCGGCCGCAGTTCAGCTTCTTCGGGTTTTTCACCCAGGTTTGAAAGCACGGTCAATGAAACCGGGTCCGTCGTCAGGACCTGTTCCTTGCCCGTTTTGTCCAAATAGGTCAGCGAAAGCGCCCCTGTTTTCCATGAATCCAAACGGTCGACCAGGAGCTTGATTTTGATTTGCTCAAGGCCTATTTCCCGGTCCACCTGGGTCAGATTCTCAAGACCTCCGATCTCGGGGATATCATAAAAACCCCCACCCTCCGGAAGACGATAATTCAGGATAAGCGTCACCACGCTCCCTACCGTCGCCGAGTCCTGATCCAGTGATGCACTCAGGCTTGGTTCGGCATCCTCTCTGTCATCCTGAAATGACAAAACAGGCCGGCAGAGCAAAACAAAAAGGACCACCCAAGGTAAAAGATACAGGGCGCAAGACCTAAGAATGGAACAGGAGAGGCTGATTGCGCAATAAGGAATTGAGCTGCACTTTTTTTGCACTGCCGACCTCCCAATTCCGAATAGGCCACCCCTCATAAACGCCTTCTCCGTTGGTCAAAAAGGCGCGTTAGTGGTTCAACTACGGGTCCATTGGTAGTGAGCGTCACCATGTCAATCCCCGCACCTTTCAAAAGATCCGCCAGATAGGCCTCTTGTTTTTCTCGGTCGCTGCGCCACCTTTCCCTCAGGCGCCTGTTTCTCGTGTTGATCAGCGCGGTCTCTCCCGTCTCAGGATCCTGAAGGGTGATCAACCCCACATCCGGCAATGCCGCCTCGGATGGGTCCGAGATTCGAATGATGGTGAGGTCATGCTTTGTGGCGGTCAGCCTGAGGGATCTCTCAAACCCCGCATCCATGCAGTCTGATAACAGGAAAACGATGGCGTGACGTTTAACGACTTTGTTCAGGTAAGTGAGCGCCGCTTCTATGTCGGTCGTTAAATCTCGAGGTTGGTAGGTAAATATCTCTTTGATCAAACGCCACACATGAGACGCGCCCTTCTTCGGGGGAATGTATTTTTCCACTTGGGAGCAAAACAGAATGGCGCCGACTTTGTCATTCGTACGGATGGCAAGAAAGGCAAGCATTCCCGCCACCTCAGCCAGGAGCTCTCGTTTGAATTTCACCCGGGTGCCGAATAGATGAGACCCTGAAAGGTCCAACACGAGAATGACGGTGAGTTCCCGTTCTTCGTGATAAACCTTCACAAAGGGATGCCCGAAGCGTGCGGAGACGTTCCAGTCGATGGTGCGTATGTCGTCTCCCGGCTGGTATTCCCGGACCTCCATAAACTCGATGCCCTGTCCCCTGAAGGCACTTTCGTACTGCCCGGCAAACAAATCATTGGCGAGGCGACGGGTCTTGAAATGAAACGTTTGAATTTTTCGGAGCACCTCTTCCGAGAGCATGTCAAGGAACCTCGATCCGCTCCAGCAGGATCGCGATCAGGTCGTCCGTGCTTTTTCCTTCCGCTTCAGCCTCATAACTCAAGATGATCCGATGCCGAAGCACGTCCGGCGCCATGGACTTTACATCCTGCGGCGTCACATACCCCCGTCCGTTTAAGAACGCGTGGGCCCGTGATGCCCGGCCGAGCCAGATGGAGGCCCGGGGCGAGGCCCCGTAGCTGATCATGGGCGCGATGTTCAAGTCGTATTCCTGAGGGGTTCTTGTGGCCCTCGAGATGCGCACGATATAATCCACGATTTTATCTTCCATATGAATGGATTGGATGGACGCTTTGGCCGATTCCAGCTGGGAGACCTCCACGACCCCATTCACACTGTCAAAGCGCCCACGGTTGGCGCGCGCCATGATTTCCTTTTCTTCCTCCGCCGATGGGTAATCGACCTTGATCTTCAACATGAAACGGTCGATTTGCGCCTCGGGAAGCGGGTATGTTCCCTCTTGCTCGATCGGGTTCTGCGTTGCGAGAACAAGGAAGGGGGTATCGAGCAAAAACGTCCTCTCTCCGATGGTCACCTGTTGTTCCTGCATGGCCTCCAGGAGCGCGCTCTGAACTTTGGCCGGCGCCCGATTAATCTCGTCGGCCAAAATGATATTGTGAAAGATGGGACCTTTCTTGATTTCAAAGGAAGCGTTGTCGGGGCGATAGATTTGAGTTCCCAGGATATCCGCCGGCAGCAAATCCGGTGTGAACTGCACCCGCTGGAAGGTGGTCCGGATTGTGGCGGCCAGGGTTTTTACCGCCGTCGTCTTGGCGAGTCCGGGCAGGCCTTCAAGCAGCAGATGGCCGTCGCAAAGAAGCCCGATCAATATCCTTTCGAGGAGATTCCGCTGCCCGACTACAACTTTCTCAATTTCCGCCATGATTTGTCGGAGAATCAAGCTTTCCTTTTCGACCTTCTGGGTGATCTCCCGGATATCCATCAATTTTTTTCCTCCGACTTGCCCACCGGCTCTTTTTCCGGCTTTTCCAAGAGTTTTTCCAGGTCCGTGATGAACGCCTCATGTTGCCATTTGGGTATCACGTACACCCAAGGCCTGAATTGATCGTCCAACTGTTTCGCCTCCAGCGCCCGCGCTTCCGGGCGCTTTTCGGGAGCGGTTTCCGTTTCTCTCGATGGTTGCTCTGCAGTTTCATCGATTTTTTCCCCTTCCGGTTCGAAGGGTTCCTCAAACGTTGCCCCCAGTTTGAGATAGCAGCCATCAGCACCGGAACAGGCCTCCCCCGGGTAAATATGATATGTCATTCCGCTAAACAGTCGGTATTTCAATTGATTTGATCGCTCAAGATTCAAAGATATTGAGGCGTCCGAGGGGTCCGCCACGTCCTCCATCCGGAGGGATGACAAAGACCCGGCCAGTCGATCGAGGGCTGATTCATTGATTTTCCCGCTTTCCGGCAGCGACTCCGGTTCAAGCGCCTTCCCCTTTTCGGGCCGTTCGAAGGTGTAATAAATTGTTTTTCCATCCGGGCTCAGGCAGGATATCTTTTTCACGTCATTCGCATCCACCTTCAAAAGCGTCTTGTCCAACCATTCAGAAGGATCTTTCTCCATGAAGGCAAAATGGGCGTCAATCAAATACGTCGTTGAACTGTCGTCCATTCGCACATAGTGTCCATCCGGGAAGCTCCGCTCACCGCCTGTCTCCCGGACCTTTCCCAAGAGCAGGGAAACAAGAACTTTTCCGGAACCGTCCTTGAGCTGGATTTGCGTGCCTTTCTCTGAATTCTTGGCGCCTTTATCGTCCGGGAGTTTCAAGGAAAGGCGTTTCAGCGTCTCCCCTGATGATTCAAATTGTCTCCCGATTTTGGCATCCTTCAGCTTCCGGACGAACTCCGCAATTTTTGAGAAGTCAGCGGGGTAATCAAAGCGGTCTTCGACGACCCATCGATCCGACTTCTTTGCCAAAGAGATGGACTTCGCTGGATCCCTCACGATGACGGCGGAGATCTCATTGGCGGGCAGATTTTCCAGGAGACGCTTCCCCAGGGCGCTCTGGGGGGCTGTCGGAGCCTTCACGTGCAGTGTCAGGGCACCAAAGCCGGCAAGCACCGCTAAAATGATCAATAGGATGACAAGACTCTTCGTTCTCATTTGTGCTTCACCCGTCTTTGCTTATAGATGGCAAAACCAATCCCGGCGATAGAGACGATGAGCGGCATCAAAAAAACATTGATATTTCTGAGCGTGGATCCAAGCGCCTCAATGTCCGCCCTCAGATTCTTTCGAACCGCTTTCAGTTCCCGGTTGATTCTTTGCTTTTCCTCTCGGAATCTGGCGATTTCCGCCTCTTGCTCCGGACTCATGATCAACTTTTGTGATACGTCCTTTTGCTGCTCAAGTTCACGAAGCCTTCGATTGGTTGACTCCGCCTGTTTGGTCAATTCCTGCTCCTTGCTGAGCCAGCGCTCCTGCGCCTGTCGTTCAAGTTCCATAACGGTGGTAAAAGGCCTTTCGAATTTCCCCCGTGAGCGGATCCCGATCAAATCATCGCTTCCGGTCAAGATTTCGACCGTATTGAAAAGAAAATTAAGATTATCATTGAACACTTTTGAAAGCGCAAATCCCAGGATTCGATTTCTCTGAACATAGAACTCGTCGGCCAGCATGTCCGCATCGGATACGATAATCAGGGTGGCGGACTCCTTTCCATTCGCCAGATGATTTTTTTGAGAATCCGCGGCCGCTTCCGTATCCTTGTTTTCCTCCCGGGGTGGACCTGACGGAAAGGCGGTCTTGAACTTGCCCCGCAACCGCACCACGATATTGAATCGTTCCCCCGTCGGCACAAAGTCCCTCCGGATCGCGGCTGCCCCCAATCCGGCCTTGAAGCTTTCAACTAAGGCGGCATTTTGCCCCGACTGCACCATGGGCTCAAACTCGTACTGACTCCCTTCAGATTTCTGAACCGCGCCGGCTACCGGAAAGAGCATGGACTCCAATTTGGATGTAACCACATTGGCGTCGCTGAATGCCTCTCCTCTGGCAGAGATCCATACAGGGCTGTTCTCCAGGGTGTTGTTCCGTGTGCGCACCCGAGTGGTCTGATCGAAATCGGCCAGCGCCTTCACCGGATCCATGTGGATCCCCCACGCTGAAAATAGTTTTTCCAGAGAGGAAGCCGGCGGTCGCATAAACTGCTGCCGGCCCGGTGGATTGTCCGAAACACAAAAAGGATCAACAAAAACCAGCGCATTCCCGCCGGCCACTATGTATTGATCCACCGCGTATTGTAACTTGATGTTCAAATCTCTCGGATGGAGGATCATCAAGAGGTTTACGGATGGTTCAATTCGATCGGTCGAAGGACCGATTTCACGTACGTCATAGGCTTTTTTTAATTCTTCGACAAAAAGCCACGGCATCCCCGCCGACATCGCCATGCCGGCGGGTGCTTTCGTTTGTCCAAAAACCGGTAAGGGAGTGATAATTCCAACAACTTTCTTTACCGGAGTTTGAATTCGGTGGATGATCCGGGTGAGATCATATTCCAAAAGCTCTTCACGGGTGGGATCCAGCAGTTCAATGGTCTCCTCCTGGTCTGCCGCCATAAAGACGAGGCCGCAGTAAATCTTGTCACCCGCAGGGATCTGAATCGGACGAATGCCGTATTTCTGCGCCCATTCCTCCTCATCGGAGTCCGGCTTCGGGTCATATTCCTCGACTTTCAACCGCCCCGAGCTTGCGTGTTCATATTCGGCGAGAAACTCCCGGACCCTTTTGGCGTAAAGTTTCAGATTCGTTGGGAGATTCCGATTGCTTCGGCTGTAAAAAAATTTGACGGTTACCGGCTCTTCCAAGGTGGAAACAATTTTCCGGGTACCCTCGGATAAAGAGTAAATTTTGTCCTCGGTGGCATCCCAACGGATGGCGGCGTAGGAGAATATGACATTGATCAGAATTAAGATGCACAACAGGGCCACCAATCCCGTTGTGGACACCAGGGTCTTCTTGAAATCATAGCCTTCTTTTCGAATCATTGAGCGCCCTCCTTTAAGACGCCCTGCGGTTCCGCAGGATTACGCCGTTGGCGAAAAGCATGAAAAACATGACAGAAAAGTAGTATGCGAGATCTCGCAGATCCAGGACCCCCCGCTGTATGGATGCAAAGTGAGGCATAAAGCTGAATCCCGATATAACATCCACGATCCACGAAGGTGCCCAGCCGGAAAGGACATCCGTGACAGGGGGCCATCCCGCCAGAACCAAGAAAAGACAGATTATCAGGGATAGGATGAAGCTGATCACCTGATTTCTTGTGAGAGACGAGGTCATACTGCCCACGCTCAGGTACGCGCCGGCCATGAGGAAACTCCCAAAATAGGCACAAAAAATGGTCCCCAGATCCGGATCCCCGAGGTAAACAACCGTCAGGATGAGTGGAAATGTAAGCGCCAATGCAATTCCGATGAACAGCCAGGCGGCGAGAAATTTCCCCAGTATCAGTTCCGTAAGGCTGATGGGCAAGGTCAACATGAGTTCGATGGTTCCGGATCGCCACTCATCCGCCCATAGACGCATCGCCACGGCCGGGATCAAAAACAGGAAAAGCCATGGATGCCACTCGAAAAACGCCCTGAGGTCCGCCTGACCCAGATCGTAGAAGTTGCTGACGGAAAACGTGAAAAATCCGCAGAGCAGCAAAAATATCACGATAAATACATAGGCGACGGGAGAGCCGAAATAGCCGACCATTTCCTTTTTGATAACGGCATTGCTATTGGTCCAAAAACGTCTCATTTTTCTTTTTCCGTATCAATTTAGATTTTTGAAACACTGCGATAGGGGCCGTTGGGGGCTTTTTCAAAAGGCCTCCGGGAAACCTGATGAATTCATCAAAAAGCCGAAAACCCCATTTTTCGTCATTCCGGCGGAGGCCGGAATCCAGTCCTTTCAAACTCTTCCGGACCCCGGTCGTAGATCCCGCATTGATCGGGAATTCCGCCGAAGTGACGGCTCGGAAGACTTTTTACGAACGCTTCAAACTTGAAGCCGGGAATCAATTCAACGTTTAAAAGAAATGGTGCATCCCTTTATTCAGATGTGGTAATCGCACGAAACACCTCGTCCAAACGACCGCTTTCCACAAAGAAAGATTCCAGTGCGATATCCTTTTCATGGAAGTACCGCATCACCTCATTCACCGGCGGCGCGGAAGGATCGGTCGGATAGATGCGTATCATTACCTTTCCAGGGTCAACCCCCGGAACCAGCTCGACGGACCGTACCCCCGATTTCTGTTCCAGGTCCGCCAACAATTCTTTACGGGGAGCACTTTGAACCGTAAAACACACCGCACCATGAACAGAAGACTGGGTTTTGAGGTTTTCGGGCGTGTCGTCGGCCACGATTCTGCCCCCCACGATGATGACGGCCCGCGTGCAAACCGCATCCACCTCTTCCAAAATGTGGGTGGAAACAATGATTGTTTTCTCTTTTGCCATCTCCCGGATCATGCCCCTCACTTCATATTTTTGATTCGGGTCGAGACCGTCGGTAGGCTCGTCCATGATGAGGTATTCGGGATCATGAATAATGCTCTGCGCAAAACAGACCCGCTGGTTGAATCCTTTTGAAAGCGTGTTGATTGTTTGAAATCGTACCTCGGAAAGAAAGCAACGTTCAAGCGTGTCTTCGACCCGGTTATTCCTCTCACGCCCGGTAAATCCCCGTATCCGGGCGATAAAATCAAGAAATCCAATAACGGTCATTTCAGGGTAAGCGGGCGCGTTTTCCGGGAGATAGCCGATTTTTTTTCGCGCAGACAAGGAGGCGTTGATTATGTCGTCTCCACCGATAATGGCGGTGCCCGACGTGGGGGGAATAAACCCCGTGATCATTCTCATGGTCGTCGACTTTCCGGCTGCATTGGGCCCCAGAAAACCCAAGACCTCTCCTTGATCGACCGTGAAGGAGATGTCATCAACCGCCAGGGTCCGACCAAACCATTTCGTAAGATGGCTTACTTCTATCATGAGAAAATTCCTGTCTGCAGATGGATTCGAGCAAAAAACCAATCGTTTTGCGTCAATTGAACATTTCCAAATTGGATGGCTTGGGAATTTCGGTAATCTCACCCGGCGGATACGCCCTCAAACGGTTTCAGAGGGTTTGGCCACACGAGTGATCAAGCCTTGGAGAGCTTATCCCAATTCTTCAAAAAACCTTCCAGCCATTCCTCGAAAGACAAATACCGGGTTGTGGTGTGATCATAACAAGGTTCCAGAACTCTGTCATCCCCTCGGTTTCTCATTTCCTCCATTCGATTTTTCAAAAACTCACTGACGTCTTTTTTGGAGAATCCATACTGATGGGCAAGTCTTCTGGTTCCCGGGGCATTGCGAAATACTGCGGATATCCGCCATAATGCGTTCATTCGAAGCTCCCGAATTTCCGCTTCAGGCAACCCTGTGGATTCCGCCAACAAAACCGCTCTCGAAAAATTCCCTCGCTTGATTTCAGTCTGCAGCTCGTCTTTTTTTGTGTCTTGGTTCACGACTAACGCAGGATGGGATTGGGTGACCAATAATTGAAACCGGGCAGAAACGGTTCCTGCCCGGTATAGGGTTTATTTTTTGAAGGTGTTTAATACATGTCCTCAGGCGGCATGGCCGGCGCCCCGGACTTTTTCTCCTGGGGCTTTTCGGCAACCATGGCCTCTGTGGTCATCAGCAATCCGGCGACGGATGCCGCGTTTTGGAGTGCGAATCGAGTCACTTTCGTTGGATCAATAACACCTGATTTCAGCAGATCCTCATATTCACCCGTCTCCGCATTGAACCCAAAACCGTCTTTACTCTCTATCACGCGTTGGACCACGACCGAGCCTTCAAAACCGGCGTTGTTGGCGATCTGCCTCACAGGTTCTTCAAGGGCTCGTTTTACGAGACCGACGCCCAGCTGTTCCTCACCGGGTAACTTCATCTTTTCCAGGGCCTTCAAAGTGCGGATGAAAGCCACGCCACCACCCGGCACAATGCCTTCCTCCACAGCGGCACGTGTGGCGTTCAGAGCATCTTCCACACGGTCCTTTTTTTCCTTCATTTCAGTTTCCGTGGCGGCCCCGACATTGATGACCGCGACACCGCCGATCAACTTCGCCAGGCGCTCCTGGAGTTTCTCTCGATCATAATCACTGGTTGTCTCATCCACTTGCGCACGAATTTGCTTGACGCGGCCTTCGAGGTCCTTCCTACTGCCTCCGCCATCAACGATTGTTGTGTTTTCTTTGTCGATGCTTATTCGCTTGGCGGTCCCCAGGTCTTTGAGCGTGATATTTTCAAGTTTGATGCCCAGATCTTCACTGATGACCGTCCCCCCTGTCAAGATCGCAATATCCTCCAGCATGGCCTTCCGTCGGTCCCCAAAACCGGGGGCTTTCACCGCCGCAGCATTGAGTGTGCCGCGGAGCTTGTTGACCACCAGCGTGGCGAGGGCTTCACCTTCTAAGTCTTCTGCAATGATCAAAAGGGGTTTACCCATCTTCGCAATCTGCTCAAGAATGGGAACCAGGTCTTTCATCACACTGATCTTTTTCTCATGCAAAAGGATATACGGTTCCTCCAGATGGGCTTCCATTTTTTCAGCATTGGTCACAAAGTAGGGACTCAAATAGCCACGATCAAATTGCATTCCTTCCACGATTTCAAGAGACGTTTCCATGCTCTTGGCTTCCTCTACCGTAATCACGCCCTCTTTGCCGACCTTTTCCATCGCCTCGGATATAATCTCGCCGATTGCGGGGTCATTGTTCGCGGAAATAGTCCCGACTTGGGCGATCTCTTTTTTCTCCTTGGTGGGCTTCGACAGCTTTTTCAATTCATCCACTACGACTTCGACCGCCTTCTCGATTCCCCGCTTTACGGCCATGGGGTTGGAGCCCGCCGCGACAAGCTTGGAGCCGTCCCGGTAGATGGATTGCGCCAATATAGTGGCCGTCGTGGTACCGTCTCCCGCCACATCCGAGGTTTTGGAAGCCACCTCCTTGACCATCTGTGCCCCCATGTTCTCAAATTTGTCTTCCAGTTCAATTTCCTTGGCGACGGTTACACCGTCTTTGGTAATTTTGGGGGAGCCCCATGATTTTTGAATGAGCACATTTCGGCCCTTCGGCCCCAGCGTCACTTTCACAGCATCAGCGAGCGTATTGATCCCTTTCATCATCTTTTCTCTCGCCGTGCCGCTATACTTGATCTCTTTTCCAGCCATTTTTCAACTCCTCCTTACTTTTCCAGAATTCCAAGAATATCTTCTTCTCGCATAATTAAGTGTTCGACACCATCGATTTTGATATCGGTCCCGCCATACTTGCTGAAAAGCACACGATCATCCTTTTTAACTTCCATGGGAATTCGTTTTCCGTCTTCGCCCATTTTCCCTGGACCCACGGCAATCACTTTACCTTCTTGGGGTTTCTCTTTCGCCGTGTCGGGAATAATGATCCCCCCCGATGTCTTGGCCTCCTCATCAATTCTGAGAACAAGCACCCTGTCGTTCAATGGTCTAATTTTCATCTCAACTCCTCCTTCATAAAGTTTATTTAAACAACCCAGGTTTTTTTCAGAATGCTAAAATTCAACGTATGTTTGAACCCCACGCTCCGGTCACGGATCGTCTTCCATTTTTAGGGAGACGAAAGACTGAATGACTTCGGCATGTTATATAAATTATTGATTTTATTATAATATATTTATCAATTTGGAAGTATGTTAAACACGTTTTATAAATTGTCAAGATCGGCTCAATTTTTTTTCACGTCTTTTAAAATGCTCCGCAACGCACTGCTCGTAACAAATCGACCGCACAGTCCGGCCCTTCGGTTATGGGTACCGGGCGGTCCTTGAAGTTCATGCTTCAAGGGGGTTTACCTCTGCTGTCATGAAGTAATCTACGTGGTGTGGGTCTCGAGCGAAACCGGTTGGTTTTCGTTCAGACACCAGGCTAATGGCAGGGCATTAAATCGATGGCGTCCGCAGCACTCAGAATTGACGGCGGAGAAACCGTAGGTGTTTACATTGCCTTTTCGCTCTCATTGTTCGGGCGGGGGTATACCCCGCCCCTCTCTGAAAGTCAAACGATAAAGTTGAATGTGTTTTTCACTGGTCTACACGCCATACCGAGAAGCCTCGACTTGGCTGAGTCAATAGACACGGTGCTCACGCGGTGTTAACCTTTATCTTACGAGGCTGCGCCGGTTCAACCTTTGGCAGGCGCAGTCGCAAAACACCGTCTTTTAACTTCGCTTCAATCTTCGCTTGGTCTATGAGCTCTGAAAGCGT
>JAWOGN010000327.1:0-3390 GCA_046496815.1 Desulfatiglandaceae bacterium | reverse complement strand
CAGGTCCTCTTCAAGCAGAACGGTAATCGCCGCCAGCGCCGCGGCGCAAGCCATCGGATTGCCTCCGGTGGTGGTTGTGTGCATAAACGGGTTGGGCTCCAGGCATTCCCAGATCTTCGGCGTTGAAAGAAAGGCCGACATGGGCACCACGCCGCCCCCCAGGGCTTTGCCCAAACAAAGAATGTCCGGTGCCACGTTCCAGTGGTCCACACCGAAGATCTCGCCGGTGCGACCCATACCGGTCTGGACTTCATCCGCGATGAGCAGCACTCCGAAATGGTTGCAGATTTCGCGAAGACGGGGCCAGTAATCATCGGGCGGAACCACTGCACCCGCCTCTCCCTGCACCGGCTCGGCGACGACGGCGGCAATTCCGTCGCCCACAGCCTTGGCGGATGCCAGGGTTTGCTCCACGGCGTCGGCATCACCGAAGGGAACGTGTCGCACACCTTCAAGAAGGGGCAGCAGTGGTTTTCGAAACATCTTCTTTCCCATGAGCGAGAGCGAGCCGAGGGTTTTGCCATGAAAGCCTTTTAGCATGGCCACAAACCCCCTGCGTCCGGTATAAAGCTTTGCCAGCTTCATCGCGCCCTCGACGGCTTCCGTGCCGGAATTGGCAAAAAAACCGTACTGAATTTTTCCGGGAGTCAGCAGCGCCAAAACCCGGGCCAGCTGGGCTCTCAGGGGATCAAGCATTTCCTGGCTGTACTGGGGAGATCGGTCCAGCTGAGCCTTCACGGATGCCACGATTTTGGGATGACGAATCCCGTAGGAATAAAGCCCGAAGCCACCCAGAAGATCGAGAAACTCCCTGTCCAGGGCATCCACCAGGACCGAGCCCTTACCGGTCCACTCGGTAATGGCGAAGCTGCCGGCCTCGGTGACCGACTTGCGGTAGTCCAGAAATCCCTTGTTGATGTGATCACGGAAATTCCGAACGGTTTTGCGGGCGATTTCTTCGCGGACCTCACGGGGTGTCTGATCCGGCGGGATGAGGATCGTATCCACCATTTGCCGGGCTTCTTTCAGCGCGGTTTTGATGTCTCTGCCTTGGTAGTCGCGGGTGTAATCATCATCGAAATCAAGCATTTATAATTCTCCGAGGGGGAAATCCCGCATTTGGAATCTATGCCGGATACCCAGGGATTTGACCTTGCCTCCCGCACTCATTCACTATGCTGCATTGCCGCACGTCTGTTTTTGAAAGGGGCAAAACACCTCTTGTCGGGAGAAATGTCAAAGGGAACGGATGAAAAGCATGTATTGGCTGTCTAAAATTACTATCACATATGAAAGGGATGTGTAAATACCCTATGGTGTTTTCAAGCCGGTGTCTGAGTCCAGATCCAATGCCGATACGCTGTGACTGCAAGACTTCATGCACAGGATTTGATCCCCAACACAGTTTGAGAAAAGACCCTGACACAATGAAAGCCCCGGGGTAACAGGAACGCGGCAAGGCATTTTCTTTGACAGCAATCATTTCTTGTCCTATACATAACCCCGCAAAATCTGTTTTATCAGTAACGGAGCGTATTGTGGATTGCGATCAAAAATGCCGAACGGCTTTGAAAGAAGCCGGCAGCTCATAGACCCGCAAAAGCAGGTACATACGGAGGCGATGATGGCGTTGAAGCGAAAGTGGCCTTATATCTTGCTGTTGGTGCTGGTTATCCTGGTCGGCGCCGTTTTTGCCGTGCCTCGCTTTTTAAACCGTTACCAGCGAGAAGGCTCCCTTAACTTGCCCGGGCTGAAAGGATCGGTCAGAGTCTGCCGAGACGAGAAGGGGATGGCTTACATCTATGCGGATCAATTTGAAGACGTCCTTATGGGTCAGGGCTTCATTACGGCTCAAGACCGGCTTTTTCAAATGGCACTGACGCGCCTTTTTTCGAGTGGACGAATCTCGGAGCTGGTGGGGGAGGAAGGAAAATCAACCGATATTCGCATGCGAACACTTGGCTTTCGTCGAAAGGCCGAAGCCCATGCAAAAATTCTGAGCCCTGGAACGAGACGCGTCTTCAAATCCTATGCCGACGGCGTAAACGCATACATTGAGGGCCGAGCGAAGACGCATCCTCTTGAATTTAAACTGGCCGGAATCCAGCCGGAACCATGGGAGATCGAGGATTCTCTGGCCATCATGTATTACATGGGGTGGGATTCGGCGGGAAACCTCGATGCGGAGATTGTTTGCCAAATGCTTGTGGATAAACTGGGGCCGGCGAAGGCGAAAGACATTTTTCCGTTGTTGAAGAACCCGGACGCCCCCTCTTTTGAGAGCTCCGGTGTGGAAGCCGCCGCGGGTGCGGCTGAAAATCTCCATCTCTCGCGGGATTCCCACATCGCGGCCTTCCTGGGACACGGTATTCTCGGCGTGGGCAGTAATAACTGGGCTGTGGGCCCCGGGCTCTCGGCCGGCGGAAAACCCATTGTTTCAAACGATCCCCATCTGGATGCCAGGATTCTTCCAGGGCCCTGGTATCCCTGTGGATTGATTTTACCTCAGGTGAGAGCGGTGGGGGTGAACATTCCGGGGGTCCCGGCCATGGTCGTGGGGCGGACCTCCCACTTTGCGATCGGGGTGACCAATGCCTATGGGGATGCCCAGGATCTTTTTGTCGAAACCCTCGATCCTGCGAATTCGGAACGATACCTGGAGGGGGACCGGTCCATCCCCTTCGAAGTGATCGAAGAGACCCTGCGAATCAAAGATAAGGAAGCCCCCGGCGGTCTTAGGAAAGAGACGATTCGAATTCGTTCCACAACCAGAGGGCCCGTCGTTTCCGGGGTTCTGCCGGGCGGTAAGACGCAAAATGTCATGACTCTGCGCTGGGTGCCCTTTGAGACGATGGGGCCCTCTGTGGGGATTGAAAAGCTTTTCACGGCGCGGAACATCGATGAGGTGAGGGATGCCCTGAGTCATATCAATGTGATCATGCTGAATTTCGTCTTTGCCGATGTGGAAGGCAATATCGGCTGGCAGGTGTCGAGCCGGATACCGGTCCGATCTGAAGGAGACGGCGCTTTGCCCTACCGGGTTCGAGACGGCCGAAATCACTGGGTCCGAATGGTCGGCTGGGAAGAGATGCCCCACGCCGTCAATCCGGAAAGGGGGTGGGTCGGGACTTGCAATCACCTGACCGTTACCGCTGACTATCCTTACTATTATTCCTCGCATGTCTCCGCATCCTACCGCTACGAACGGCTGAAAGAAATCCTTGAAGGCAAGGGAAAACATACCGCCGAAGAGCATCGGCAATATCAGCAGGATACCCTGAATCTCATGGCCAAGCGGATTGCACCCATCATGGCGGAGGCACTCAGTGCCCATGAGGATACGCGCGAGATGGGGCGGATTCTCAAGGCCTGGGACTTTCGCGACGACAC
>JAWOGN010000323.1:0-11304 GCA_046496815.1 Desulfatiglandaceae bacterium | reverse complement strand
CGTGGTGGGCTTTTGATTTTCAGGGAATTCCTTCAAAATCCTTTTTTTGAACATGCGGAAAGAGCTTGCCCGGATATTGAGTGATATTTGAGAATGATATTTTAATCACAAAAAGATAGGTAGACATTGACAAAGTGAGAAATTTTCTGTAGGTTCACGAACTCAAGTCCATCTCACGCAAATCACTTATCGAGGGCGCCATGAACTGACCCAGAAAACCCCGGTTCTCAAACAATGCGGTGGGGTTTTGTGATGTCCGACAATTTGGCAGGGAAATTCAATGGACGACGAGTCCGTGCAATATTTTTGGAAATTACACAGAGTCAATGCGGATCTGATCAGGGGTCTGAAGACTGCCATCTATGTATTAGAAAATCTGGAAACACTGCCTCCTGAAAAGCGTCAACTCATGTTGGATTCACTCAAGAAAACCGTTTCCCAAAGCGAAAACACGATCGGAGATGAAACCACAATACATTAATCCAATTTTACGCGTATTCATCCCTTGGGGTAATTGAAAGGATTTTAGGTCGCTTGGCCGCCGGTCGCCGTTTTTAAATATTTCGTAATCACTTTGCCTGTCTGCATTCAACTTTTATCACGTGTAAGTTTTTGCATGGATAGACCGACCGTTGGTAAACATATAAAGAAACCGACCAGTTCTTCGGAGGGTGTCGCATGAGAAAAAATTTGTTTTCAGCTATTCTACCGATGAAAAGCGCGGAAGAATCCAAGGCAAAGCTGAGGGTCTACAAATTTCAGGGGACCTACACCAAGGAGTTTTCCAGTATGGATGAGGCAAAAGATTACGCAAAATCTGCGGCCAAAAAATACCCCGGATTGTTATTTGAGCCATATGTCGAGCGGAGAAATTCCGGAGACCGCAGGAGAGGTATGGACCGGCGAGCCGGAAAAGAACGAAGAAGCGGGACAGAACGGAGAAATGCGCCGGCGAGGTGAGAACTCCATCATTGATCAAGCGTTAAGGCGAATCGTTCCTGCTTTTTTTGAAAAGACCTTTTCGTTTCATTTGAATAAGGGAATCATTCCTTTTTCAAAGAGGTAAAAAAATGGAAAAAGTCAAAGAACTCAATTTGACGTTACGCATTGAGACAAACAAAAGAACCGTGGAAAAGTACTTCGAGAGTCTTTTTGATCTGAAATCATTTATGGACGATTTTTTCTGCAGTTTAAAAGACCAAAAAGCCGAAAGACAAAACGCGAAATCCAGGGCTCGGAATTCAGGCAAAAAGGCAACGACTGAGCCATTGCCCAAGCGTTTCGGTGTCGTGGCTTTAGAAAAGGGCTTTATCACGTTGGATCAACTTGCTGATGCTCAACACAGTCAGTTGCTCGACAATGTAAATAAGGGGAAACACAGACCGATCGGCGGGATTCTGTCAGCGCAGGGACTCCTTACCATGTCACAAATCGTGGAAATATTGAGATGTCAGCGGGAAATACAGAGTGATGTTGTCGCATAATTCTTGCTAACCCAAACGATAACCTATGAACGCAATAAAATTTTCAGGCACACGAATACCAGCCTCGTTTCCTCTCCGCCCGGCCCTTACCCGCTGATTCCTTTCCTCCCGCAGCAACCACCGTCGGAATTGTACATCGCCGAACCGAAAAGCAGCCTGGAATTCAAAAGGGCTAACGAACGATATCGCTGGATAGGATCGGGGATTTCATATGCGTTTGCAGATGATTATTTTTTGAATCCGCCATTTTACGACTTAAGTATTTATAATTATGGCCGATATCGCAACTGTTGGAACGAAGCATCCATGTTTATGATGGGGTCTCGAGTCTTCTGTGTGTCGATCCTTCCGAACTGCATAACACTCGACACCCCGAAAAAGTTATGAAATGGGAGCAGATATGGCCGAATCCATAACCATTACCTTGCCAAAAACCATGCCGCTCACGAAGCGAGTCTCAGAGGTCAACCTCCAGCTTTCGGAATGGATCGAATCCCTTGAGCCTCCGTTTAATGTCGAGAAGGATACCTTTCAACTCAGAAAATTTGACCAAAACGAAAACGAATACAGCTATCAATACATCATCAGCCGAGATACACGGATTTCCGGTAATGCCGCGAGTTCTCCCTATAAATTTGAAACACGCGCATAAATTCAAGGCGTGAATGCATTCAGATGCCGGCATTCCCAAATCTATTGACTTCTTTTCCCACCCATTTTAATTTGACCCATTGATAAACGCCCCCCATGAGAAATCCGGGTATGTTTTTGAAATGATCCTGTTCGGGACTGAACGTTTTCCTGGGAGGCTGTCCGAGAGCGGCTATTTTCCCCAATCTCTGCGTCGGGCTGAAATTATAATCCGCGAACTATGCCTCCGGATGCACCGGAGGTTACACCGGAGTGACGGCGTTTTATGGGGCCATCCAAAGTGCCGTTCAGATTTTTTATCAATGACGCATTCAGGCAGGTTGCGGCTTTGCCTTGCTCCCCGCTTCACATTCGGAAAGGCGTGGGCTCCTGCTTTGAAAAAAAACCCCCGGTGGTGTTTGGCTGTTTCTTGCGAATACAATCCGCGGGTGCGCAGTGATGCAGGGGTGAAAAAAAGGAGTGAAATTGGAAACTGCAAAGTGTAATTTGAGATAAATCACAGCATGGAGCTATGCATATCATGAAGACCGATTCCAGCCTTCCTTCGGATTTTATTAGAAGCATCATCATGAAAGACATAAAGGCGAATAAGAACGACGGTCGAGTCCATACCCGATTTCCACCCGAGCCGAACGGGTATCTCCACATCGGACATGCCAAATCCATCTGCCTCAATTTCGGCATCGCTGCCGAATTCAACGGCCTGTGTAATGTCCGTTTCGACGACACAAATCCAATTAAAGAAGAGGAAGAGTTCGTTGAATCCATCAAAGAAGATGTTCGTTGGCTCGGATTCGATTGGGGTGAACGACTCTACTATGCCTCCGATTACTTTGATCAGCTCTATGCATTTGCCGTAAAATTGATTCAGGATGGCAACGCATACGTTGACGACCTCAGTGCCAACGAGATTCGTCAATACCGCGGCACCTTGACTGAACCCGGAAAAGACAGCCCCTATCGAACACGTTCCATAGAGGAAAACCTGGATCTGTTTGAACGCATGCGCGCAGGAGAGTTTGAGGACGGCTCCCGCGTGCTTCGGGCAAAAATAGACATGACCTCCCCCAATCTGAACATGCGCGATCCGGTCATGTATCGCGGTTTGCATGCCCCCCATCACAGGACGGGGAATACGTGGTGTATTTATCCCATGTATGACTTTACGCATGGTCAGTCTGACTCCATTGAAGGAATTACGCATTCTATTTGCACCCTTGAATTCGAAGACCACCGCCCGTTGTACGACTGGTTCCTTGACAAATTGGAAATTTTCCATCCACAGCAAATCGAGTTTGCGCGACTCAACCTCACTTACACTGTTTTAAGTAAACGGAAGCTTGTGGAATTGGTTGAAGAAGGGCATGTCAACGGCTGGGACGATCCTCGAATGCCCACCCTATCCGGCTTGCGAAGACGGGGGTATACGCCGGAATCTATTCGAAATTTCTGTGATCGTATCGGCCTGGCCAAACGGGACAGTACGGTCGATATGGCGTTGCTGGAGCACAGCATTCGCGAAGATTTGAACAAAAGAGCGCCCCGTGTGATGGCGGTGCTGCGGCCACTGCGCCTGGTGCTGGACAACTATCCGGAAAACCAAGAGGAAGCGTTGGATGCTGAGAACAATCCGGAGGATGCCGGCATGGGTTCGCGAAAACTTCCCTTTTCGCGGGTTCTCTTTATCGAGCAGGAGGATTTTCGTGAGGACCCTCCAAAGCAATACTTCCGCCTGGCACCCGGGCGGGAAGTGCGCCTGAAACATGCCTACTATGTCAAATGTGAGCGCGTGGTCAAGGACGAACGGACGGGCGAGACACTGGCGGTGCATTGCACGTATGATCCGACGACCCGGGGGGGATGGTCTGAGGATGGGCGTAAAGTCAGAGGAACCCTACATTGGGTTTCGGCCGCTCATGCGCTGGATGCTGAAGTGCGTCTTTACGACCATTTGTTTGTTAACCCACATCCCGTTGGCGACGAGGGGGGGACGGATTTTAAAGCGTTTCTAAATCCGAAGTCCTTGAAGACCATAAAGTCCTGCAAAGTTGAACCCAATCTGAAAGGGGCAGCACCCGGCAGTCGCTACCAATTTTTGCGACACGGCTATTTCTCCGTGGATGCCGTCGATGCTTGCGATGACAAACTGATATTTAATCGCATCGTGACATTACGTGACACATGGGCCAAGATTGAGAAGACTCAGGGCAAAGAATCGCAACCGACTCACGCTGTGGAAATGCGCCACGGAACGGCAAATCAGGAAACTTCTGCTCAGGCGACTGAAAAACGCGACGACTTTGATCCCATTGCCGAAGAAATCACCCTGGAGGATTTCTCCAAGATCGACCTGCGGGTGGGGATCATTCGTCAGGCCGGACTCGTCAAAGGTGCAAAAAAACTTATCCGACTCATGGTGGACCTGGGTGAGGGACGGTTGCGACAGATATTCGCCGGCATCCGCAACGCTTATCCTGAGCCGAACGCGCTGGCAGGCAAACGGGTTATCGTTGTTGCAAATCTAAAGCCCCGGCAGATGAGCTTCGGTCTCTCCGAAGGCATGGTTCTCAGTGGAGGCGATGCCGACAGGCTCTGCATTACAGCGTTTGACGGCGAACCGCTTCCCGGGCAAAAAGTATCTTAGCACGCAGATACCTCGGTCAATATCGCGGAGGCTCCCTGAGAACGGCTATTTTCCCCAATCCGTGCTTCAGGCTCGAATCAGAGTCCTCGAAATGCTCCCGGGTCAGCCCGTCCCTTCAATTTTCTTTATCTCCGCTTCTCTCAGAGCCCGCTTAAATATCTTTTCCGTCACTGTCACCGGCAGGTCATTTCTAAACTCAATGATTTTGGGCACGGCATACGCGGCCAAAGATTTCTTACAATGGTCGATTATTTCTTGTTCCTTCACCTTTCCTCTTGCGCTTTCCCGCAACCGAATGAATGCCTTTATCCGTTCACTGCCCGGTCTTTCCGGATCCGGAATACCAATGGTCACGGCACCTTCGACATCCGGATGTCTAAACAGCACCTCATCGACTTCAATGGAATAGACCTTCATTCCCGAAATATTGATCATATCTTTGATCCGATCGACCACACGGAAATACCCATCCGCATCCATTGTAGCCAGGTCTCCGGTCTTCAACCAGCCATCCTCCTCGAGTCCGGAACCCGCCTCGGGCCAGTAACCTTTCATTAATTGAGGCCCCTTGACCCAAATCTCACCCACCTCACCAAAGGGGACTATTTTTCCCGTAGACGGATCCACAAGCTTCACATCCGTATCGGGTACAGGCACTCCAATGCCCGGCTTGGTTGAACTTGCAAAGCGTGTAACTTTCGAAAACACTGAAATATTGATATGGGTAACCGGACCGCTTTCCGTCAGGCCATACCCCTCCGAAATAGGCATCTTTGTCTTCTCTTCCAGTTTCCGAGCGACCTCCGCCGGGAGCGGAGCGGCACCGGACATGACCATCACCGGCATCCGCCGAATTTCAATTTCCGGCTGTGCCAACTTCAACAGTTGGGTGGGTACCATGAAGAGCAAAAATGGCCGGTATTCATTCATCACCCGAACAATCGATTCGGTATCCCGGGGATCCGGTATCAGGAATATCCTGAGCCCCCAATAGATGCTTGACTGCATCAGGTAATGTCCCATGGCATGAAAGACGGGAATCGCCAACATCGATGACGCACTCCCTCTATAGGTGGGAAGGGGACCCATCATCCAAGGAAGCCCCTGAATAATGTTGGCGAATCTTTGAAAATGGGTGAGCATGACCCCCTTGGGCACACCGGTTGATCCCCCGGTAAAGGCGAGGACGGCAAGATCCTCCTTAGGATCGATGTCCACCTTCGGCGCTTCCGGTTCATGGTCTAAAATCAGCTTTCTCAAGGGATAAGTGCCCGCCATTTCCTTTATCGCTTCGGATTCGGACGGTGTGTAGTCTTCGAGGGACGTAAAAATGATGTGCTTTATGCCGGTTTCCCCTTGGATTGCCCGTATGGATTCAAGATGGATATCCAGGCAAACGATGGTTTCAGCGCCGGATTCTTGTGCCTGATGCCTGAGTTCCCGGGGCTTCAGTAAGGGGCTACAGGGAACCAGCACGGCGCCGGCCTTGAGAATGGCAAAATCGCTGATAATGAACTGAGGACACGTTGGGAGAAATACGATGACCCGGTCTCCTTTCTCAACCCCGAGATGCGCCAGAGCATTCGCCAGGGCATCCGACCGGCGTTTCAGCTCGCGATACTTCATTCGTGCGCCCCGGTAATGGTAGGCGTCTTTGCCGGGAAATTGCGCGGCCGCCTCATCTAGAATTGCAAATAGGGGTTTATTCGGGTACGGGATCGTTTTCTTGAGCTTGAACGGGCCGAGTCTATAGCTCTTCAGCCATGGTTTCTCTGCGTATGACGCCATTATTCCGTGTCCTCGTAAATCTGGGCGATGACATCCTCCAGGCCCAGTTCCCTCAATTTATCCGGATTCGGCTTGCCCGTCACTTTGTCCCAATTGCGAAACTCATAGTAAGGCTCCAGGAGCATTTCCAGAATGTTCACCTGTCCCGCCGCAGGACCGTCGGGAAGGGGTTCTTCCAATAACCTCTTGGGCAGCGTATCCTCAGCGCGACCCTGCCCCTCTCTCACATTGAAGGCTCTCTCCAAGTTATAGATTCTTTCGCCGGTTTTTCTAAACTCCTCGACGCCGAATTTCCAACCGGTCAAGGCCGCAATGATTGACGCCCATTCCTGAGCATCCAACGTCATGCCCATAAACTTGCAGCATCCGGCGGCATCAAACACGGTCAATGCATCCTCCATGTCTTTTACAACTTTGGCCTCTCTGGGGTTTTCCTGAAGCGGGTCTCCTATTTCGCTTTCCTCCACCACCAGGAAGGGACTGGCAAGAAACGTCGGACCCTGCACATAGGCCGTCACATGGTCGCCACCCCGATTGGCGGTCGCAAAGGCCAAACCGGTAATCTTTGCGCCCCTTGAATCGTAGGCCGGCAATTCCAGCCCCTTCACATTCATGGCAAACCTTTCAGAGTCGCGGCCCAGTCTTTGTGCCATGATTCGGGTCCCCTCGGCCAAAAGATCTCCCACACCCTCCCGGTTGGCAATCATGTGGACGAGTTTTATCATGGTTTCAGAATCACCAAAGCCTATTTCCATGCCGCCGGTTGCATCCTTCTTGAGGATCCCTTTTTCGAAGCATTCCATGGCAAAGGCGATGGTGCTGCCACAGGAAATGGTATCGAGGCCATAGTCATTGCAGAGATAGCCGGCCATCGTAATCGCCTCCAAATCTTGAATGCCACACATAGATCCGAAGGTGCCGACGGTTTCATATTCCGGACCTTCTCCCCGTTTCCCGATGTTCGGACCCTTCCGGATCTCTGAAACCCGGCCGCATTCGATCGGACAAGCAAAACAGCCGGTCTGTTTCACGAGCACCTTTTCGCTGAGCGCCTCCCCGTTTATCTCGTCCGCAAAGGGGCACACGCCCGTTTGCCAATTTCTGGTGGGTAATCCACCACACACATTGACCATGTCCAAAACCAGGTTTGTCCCGTAGGCTTTCAGGCCTGCAGCCAATATACTTTCGTTCAGCAGCTCGAATTGTTTCTTCGATAATTCCTGAAAAGTCTCCGTATCCGCAATGCGTATTTTCCGGGTACCTCTCACTGCAATCGCCTTCAACTTTTTGGAGCCCATGACGGCGCCAACGCCGCATCTACCCGCTGCCCGATGAACGTCGTTCAGGATTGCCGCGTATTTGACCCGGTTCTCTCCGGCTTGGCCGATAACCGCCGCATTAAATTTATCTCCCAGGTCGTTTTTAATGATTCGCGTTACATCCGAAACGTTCTTGCCCCAAAGTCGCCGCGCATCACGGAGTTCGGCTTTCCCGTCATCAATCATGAGATAGACGGGCCGGTTCGACATTCCTTCGAAGATAATTCCATCAAAACCGGATCGCTTCAAGTCGACACCCCATCGGCCCCCTGAATTGGACTGGCACCAGATATTGGTTAAAGGGGACTTGGTCACAACACTGTATCGCCCCGCGCTCGGAGAAGCCGTGCCGGTCAATAAACCGGACATGAAAATCAGCTTATTCTCCGGCCCCAAAGCATCCGCGCCCGGCTTCAATTCATCAAACAGGTACTTTGTCGCCAGCCCACGACCTCCCATGAACTTTTCAGCGCGGTCCTCGGGGATTTCTTCCTCGCGAATTTCCCCCGCCGTCAGGTTGACTCGTAGTATTTTTCCCATCAGGCCAAACATGTAATTTCTCCTTCCCGCATCAAAAACCAAAGTCGGTCTTCAATCTCTGTATTAAGTTTTTAAAGGACTGACGGGCTTCAGGATCCAGTTCATCGGGAAATCTGTCGCTGACCTCGCCCGCCAGATCCACCAGACGAATTGCCGCCTGGGTGGCAGCCGCTAATTTTGCCGCCTTCTTGAAATTAAATGGCACCAATTTCAGTTTCATGGTGGCGATCTCTTTAACCACGTTCAGTTCCTTTCTTAAGACTTTTTTCCATCGATCGTATTCCGCTTCAAGGACATAGTCTCCGCTCCGACCCAATGCAGCGGGAACGATTCTCACGGCATGACACTCGCCATGCCACAGATCCATAAAAACAAAGAAATCATCCTCCAAACCGGCCCGCGGCTCGGCCTTAAAGACCAGCACCACGGATCCCTCCCAGGTTGCGGCAGCGTGTTTGTACTTTTCATCTCCTTGGATCTTTTCCGCATATTTTGAAGCCCATTCCGGCGTTCCTACAACATAGGGCTCCGATTCCGCATTCCTTCTCTCCTCAACCAACCGGGCATACTGCTCATGCCATTCCTTTGTTCCTATTGGGTGCATCATCGTGTCTCCTCAACTCTAAAAAGCTCGCATTCGTTCACAAATTATTTCTTGGAGAGTTTTTCAACATACCTCCCTCACGAAAGGCTCAAACCCTTTGCCCTACATGGCGTTTGCTTCGGATTTCTGGATATTCGGATTCCAAGCATACGGTCTTGACGGATGAGCAGGAAACGGCAGCGTCGGTGCCTTATGTTTGATTGAACCTTCAAACAAATCATCCTTCATCCCTCACTGTTTTGTTCGGAACTTTCGACATGACAAATTCAGACAAGGCGGTAATGGTAAGTGAGGGATTCACGCCCAGATTGACCGGGACGATGGATCCGTCCACCACATAGAGATTCGAATACCCATGAACCCGCCCTTTGAAGTCCACAACGCCTTTTGAGGCGTTTTCGCCCATTACCGCACCGCCCAGTATATGCGCGGTCGTCGGAACATCGAAAAGGACCTCCGGCCATGAGCTCAGCGGCCGACCATTCATTCTTTCTCCCATTCGCCTTGCAATTTCGTTGGCAATCGGGATATATGAAGGCACTTTCTTTGCACCGCTTGCAAGCGTAGAATTCATGCTCCGTCCACCAAGCCGCCACCAGCGTCTCTCGTAGTCGAAGCACATGTGGTTTTCCAAGGTTTGCATGACCAACAAAACAGACGTCCGCGCCCCCCATCCCAGCGGCCACAACGACTTTAGAAAAACCACGGGATGCCGGACGATATTTCCAAGAAAGCGTAAGAATCTCGGGATATTCCCACCGCCGTCGGTTAGCGGTGCAGTCAGCAGTGCCATTAAGTCGCTGCCCTTGTTAAATCGCACCACCTCCACATGCGTATTCTGATCCGGATAAATGCCGGATGTGATGGAAATTTGATCGGAAAAATCAGCATGCTTATCGTTGGCTGTGACGGCAAGCAGCGCTTCGGAGTTGGTACGAACGAAGTCCCCCAATTTCGGCGAGAGATCCGGCAAAAGCCCCCTGGATTTGCAATCCAAGAGTAATTTTACCGTGCCCATTACCCCGCCACTGAACACGACGCCGCGTGCCGCAAAACGCGTCTTGGGGTGCAGCAGGCCGGTTGATTTTTTCGCGGTGACTGCATAGGCCTTACCGACAGGCCTTACGCCGATGACTTCGGTTTCAGGTAAGATTTCGACCCCGTACTTGTGTTCAGCCAAATAGAGATAGTTTTTGTCCAGGGTGTTCTTGCCGCCCACGGGACATCCCATCATACAGGCGGCACAAAATGTACACCCTGTACGCTCAGGGCCATCGCCATCAAAAAAAGGGTCTGGAACGGACTTGTCCGATTCTCCAAAAAAAACGCCCACATCATTGATGTGGAACGTATCCTCTCCCCGAATCTCTTTTCCAATTTCCGCAAGCATTTTGTCCGCTTTCCCAACGGAAGGACTCGGATTGGCGCCCAGCATGCGTTGGGCGATATGGTAGAAGGGGTTTAACCTCGCTTTCCAATCTCGCGTTCCCCACTCCGGCTTCTCGAAAACCTCGTCGGGGGGCACAAGCAATTGGTTACAGTAGTTGAGACTCCCCCCGCCCACACCTGTACCATGCAACACAAAAATGTGCCTCAAAAGCGAAAGAACCCAGATGCCGTATAGCCCCAGCCGAGGTATCCACAGGCTTTTGCGGAGATGCCAATTGGTAGGTGGGAAATCCTCACTTCGATATCGCTTTCCTTTCTCCAAAACCAGGACTTTGTATCCCTTCTCGGCGAGACGAAGGGCGGATACAGCCCCTCCAAAACCTGAGCCGATAACGATGAAGTCGTAAAGGTTCAAATCATGGTTGCCGTTCATTCGGGAATCTCTTCAAATCCAACCAAAAGGTGATGCCGCTGGTGACCATCAGCCCCTACACCTTGCGAAACTAAAACAGCACAAGGTCTTTTCTGATTATCCCAATGATCATCCTGATTCAGAGTACAGCCGGTATGCGCCCAAATATCCAATAGACTTTAAGCATCATAAATCCTTGGGCGCGTGGAGTAAAGGATTCTAATCGTGCAATCCTCTCTCGCGTCTCTGCGGCTGAAGTGTTTTTCTCGCATAATGCAGCAAGCCGGTTCAAGAATGAAATGGCCGATTGAGAGCGTGCTGCGACGGGAAACCGTCAGAGCGCTCAGCTCGCACGCAAATAGAAACGTGCCACCCGCTATGATCCACCCGGGTGTGCTGTGCCCTGGTCACTACCTCCCCCCAATACGCTATAAAGCCGGACTTGATTGGCGCGTTTTGCCAGACGGATGGCA
>JAWOGN010000282.1:0-6846 GCA_046496815.1 Desulfatiglandaceae bacterium | reverse complement strand
GTAATTGATTACCCCGGCAAGAAAAGATGTTGTGGCGGGCCGGTGCTTCCCGTGGATGAAACTGTGGCGCTGTCTGTAGCAAAAGAGAAGTTGGATGATGTTGTCGAAGCGGGGGCAAATGCCATGTGCCTGGTGTGTCCCTTTTGTTCGGTGATGTATGACGGCAATCAGAAAAGCATTGAATCGGAGTTTGAGGCCCACTATGACCTCCCGGTCCTGTATTTGACCCAAATCCTGGGTCTGGCGATGGGATTCGGCAGAAAGGAATTGGGATTGAACATGAATGTCGTGAAGACCAAAGATCTGTTGTCCAAATACTTCGAAAAGGAATGATCTCTTTTCCCGGCAGCGCTGGGGGTGATGTTCTGAGCCGTGCGATCAAATGCCCTCGATCTCAATTTTAAGCCGATCAAATTTCCCCGCAATCAGATTTTCAAATTCCTTCCCAAAAAACTGACGGTTGCTTTTTAGGTACCACTTCAGACTGTCCCAATAGGCTTGCAGTTCCTGCGTATCAGTGATTGACTTGAGAACGCTTTCAATTTCAGAAAGTTTTTTCCGCTTCAGGTTGTCCTTGCGCAATTCATACAGGTCGTTTAACCTGTGCTTCTGTTCGACGGAAAAGCCGATATCCCAGGCGCGTTCGAGGAGATCATTCAACAGATTGTCGAGTTCTTCAAAGTCCTTGATGAGATTCATCCGCCGTTTCGCCTGATCCAACATCATATCGGTAATCTCACCTAGCCGCGTTTCAAAGGCTTTTTCAAGTTCCAGTTCATAGTCTTCCGTGTGGAAAGGATGCTTTCTCAAGGATCGGAGTCCATAATGGAAGTAGTTTTTCAGTTGCTCCGCATTGTCGATGGTGTTCATGTAAGATATTTTTTGAGATATATTCAGACGGTCATGGAATTTTACAGAAAGCAAATTGGAAGCGCTTTCCTTCCTCAAGACGACGCCTGACTTGGCCTTGAACAGAGACGGTGTTTTGACTGTGGAATCCGACAGTTCTTCCAAGGAAATCCCATTCAGGAAGTCATTCATGGCTTCATATCGTTTTTCGATGATTGCGCTGACCTCCAAAAAGCTAATCCGAATCGGCTGGGTGCCCGATCTGAAACCCTTTGTTCCCCATAGGCCAATCAAAAGAAGTTTGATTTGATTTTCATAACTCAGATACCCGGCCACCTTCTCATAGCCGAAAATCCGAACCTTATCATCAACAAGCCGGTTCAAAATAAAATGTCGCATGGCTTTCGGGAGATTCTGAAGGGTGTTGTAAATGCGAAGGGCTTCATACATCTCCCTTTCAAAGGTGGAATACCCGATGCTTGAAAAACCTCGCTGCTTGTAAATGTATTTCAAAGGGACTTTCAATAAGAGTTTCACCAGGTCACGGAACTGAACATATCGGATACCGCGCAACCTGAAAAGACGCTCTGTTGCAAAAACCATTTTGCCGGTTCTGATGGAAACGGACGGATCAATTTTTCTCCACCTGCGAGATTCCAAGTATTCGGACGGCGTCATGCCTTCGGGAAGCCCCTCCCTTTGATAGTCTTCCAGAGCAACAAACAGGTGTCCGCTCTGCACAAAAATTTCGTTGAGCTCCGATTCGAGAGTGGTTTCCCCATCGAGAACGCCCAGACACAACCTGCGTATCTCAAACAGGCGGTCGGCCAGATCCTCCAGCATCAGATCTTCGCGAATGGCAGACAGCATGATAAAAGAAAGCACGAAAAACGCATCAAAAAGATCTTGATTTTTTGTATTGAGGACATTGCGAATGGCGCAAAAGGAGAATTCGCCCCTTATGATGTGATGGAGGAGGCTGTGATGCCTGACGAGGAAGATGAGATACGCTTTTTCTTCCGCAGCCAATTTAAATTTTTCGGCAATGTTTTCCTTTTCAAGAAAGATCGCACTCGCTCTGGCATAACTTGCCGAATCGATGTCCCTCCGGTGCTTTTCTCTCAGAGCGGGGAGCCTGCCGAGGTCCTGAAATATGAATGACTTCACCAGTGCGTCCAACAGGGGTCGATTTCGCCCCAGACGCTCAACGACCGCTTCCAGCATTTCAATCTGTGATTTGCTGACCCCGATAATACCCGCGGCCATGGGGCCGAACTCTCTCTGGGCCAGCGTGTGAAGGAGATGAATATCTTGAAAGTTTTCTCTGTCATGGCAAACAAGGGCCTGGAACTTTCTGGTGGAGTTGATGATGTAAAGCGTGATGGATTGTTGCAAATAGAGATGCCATGACAGGTCCAGGTTTTGAAGCCGCGTAAACTCAGGGAGCACAAAATCCAGAAGAGAGGGCGTGTAGCGGTAAAGACGATCCAAATCCGTATAGAGAGACTCCGGTTGAAAAATGACACCCAGGAAGTTGGATTTCAGGTTTTCCCGGAGGGCTTCGATTTTTTCAAACCATCGCTTTTGTTTATCCGGAAGCTTTGGGGTGGCATCGTCTTGGCGAATGAGCCTAAGGTGGCTCTGATAAAAACTCTCCAAATTCGAGAACAGGGATTCCAGGGCTTTTAAATCATCGATCGCGATATGGGAAATCGGATGTCCGGCGATTCTCTCCGACAGGCATTCCAGTTCTGAAATGTTTTCACCTATATCCAGATAGGCGATTTCCAAATTTTGAGTTTTCGCTTCAACCCTCAGCTGGAAGCCGGTGCCGAGAATAAATGCAGTTCCAATTTGGTGGAGCTGTTCACTGAACTGCCGGAGGATGTTGAGATCAAGTGAATAAATATTGATTGCACTGGTCTCCAATTCGACCTTCTTCAGCAGGTCATCTATTTCTGAAGGCTCTGCATTGGCCAGGATCGGATTAAAATTAACGACTTCACCGCGGACCAGGTTCACTGCGATCCATAGGAGGATAAATACATGCCGGCTATCCATGTTTTCAAAAAGATGCCCCGTTCCGTGGAATTCTATATTCAGAAACTTTCTGAAAAATGCGGGTAGCTGCAGGGGGTCAAACCTCAGATACATCCCTTCGAACTGTTCCAGGGTACTCACGAGACGGATGACGTTTTCGATTCTGGATAATTTTTTGTCATCGTAGTCGGCCAGGGATTCCTTCTCCATGCTTCCCTTCCGCTTGAGTTCGTTCCAGTTGTCGAGGAATTCGAAGTGGTTAATCATCATGATAAGTTTGCGCACGATCCTGCTGTGTGTTCCCCCCACGGCATCGGTTTTTTCATCCAGAAGTTTGTCCCAATCCAGCTCTCGGTTGGTGACAATCCTTATGATGGATTCGTACAGATCGATCAATTCCGTCAGTTGCTCCGGGGTTCCTTCAGTCGCTCCGGCAGCCTCTGTTTCCGCCAACGTCATCAGCAGGATGTAGCGGAAAAGGTTCAAGGCGAGATGCGGGTGAAGCGTCCTTGCCAGGTCTGTCATCGGTTTCAGTGCCTTTTCATTCATCTTTCCGGAAATGATCCGCCCCATGGGTGTGTGGCCCAGAACGATGTAGGCAATTTCTTTAAGCTCGTTGTGCCGGAATCCGAAGAAAGCCAGGAATTCAAGATTTTCAAGGACCTTGGCTCGCAATCCCTCAAGCCTGTCCGGATTCAGGAACGCCTTGATTTCTTCGAGACGGTTGATTTTGGCGATGAGTTTGAGCACATGGTTCAACGCAGGATACCTTCGCGCCTTGTTTTCCAGAGGCTGCTTCAAGCGGTCGACATACAGCCGGGGTATGGTTTCATACTCGCTCTCCTTAAGCTTGCGCAGGATTTGAAGGGTTCGAATCACATGTTCAAATGAATCCCGGTAATCCGCTAAATAGCGGACCGACGAACCGGCCAGTCCCGACCCGGTTACCTCGTCCATGACTTTAGCGGTCGTGGTATTGGGGGTTTTCTTTTGCCCGAGATAGATCAGCATGTATCTGGGTTTGTATTCAGGCATTGAAAATCTCTTGTCCCAGTCTTCTTTCACAAACTCGGGGACAAGGGGTTTTAAGAGAATTCTGTCAAAAAAACAGGAAAAAAGATTGGCCCATGTTTTTTCCTGACCTCTCAAGAACGCTTCGTCGGTCAGCCGAAAATCCATATAGGGTAGCTTTTCCATGTCCTTGAGGGTCATATTTTCCAATTTCTTGCCGCCAAGCAGTTTCTGTATAACTTCTTGCTCCACATAAACCCCGCTCAGATACTTCTGGAAATCGAAAATGTTGACCCGTAGGGTGTGATCTTTCGGCCCGTGCTGCGCCCTTGTCTTGAAGACGTGCGTGAAAAGCGAAAACGCTTTCTCTTCTTGATTCGTTTTGAAGATGAGCTCCGCGGTGCGGGTGGTTTTTGGCGGATAATGGTTTGCGATGACAAAAATTTCACCGTTCGGCTTCAAGCAATTGTAAAGCTTCCATAGGATGAAAACGGCATATTGTTCCAAACGTTTTTTGGAAATCTTTTCCTGTGAAAGCGGGCTGAATTTTTCCATCAGGAGCGTTTCATAGGGGTCCCTTGCAAGAATGACCAAATCCAGCGTCTGATTCAAATCCGTTAATTTATCAATAGAATTTAAAACCACAAAGCGGTGTTCTTTGAAGCGGAAGGAAAGCTCTTGAATGATCAAATCATCCGGGTGTGTCAGCAGACCGATTGCATGGTGCTCAATAAAGTATTTCTTCCGATGAAAGCCGACGACTTTTGCGATCTCATCAACTTTGCACTTGATTTGTGTGATGGTGCGGGATACCAGATGGGCGGGGATCATATAGTAGGGTTTGCCGAGGCTGGAAAACCGTATCAACAGGCCGATCTTTTTGTATATTTCATTGAGTTCCTTATGGTGTTGTTTGATATCCTCAGGATTATCCGGTGTAATGGTTTGAAGCAGCGCGATATCCTTGGGTGCTAAACGGTCGTAGACCTCAAAGAGACCGAACCCGTAAGCATTGCCGCCGAATCTGCCCCGAATCTGTGACGGCTGTTTCAGGGCCGCATACGTCCCCAAAGGGATGTCGGCAGGATCAATTCCAAAGTTTTTGAATTCATTCGGCTTAATAAATCGGAAGGCGTCTTCTTCCCAGAGCGCTTCTGCGGGGATGATATCGGTGGGAACCATCGAGCTACCCGGTTCTAAGCGGGCTTTGTGCGGGAAATCGCTTTAAAGCCATCGTTTCCGGCGTTTGTAGGATTTTACGTCCTTGTAGGATTTGAGCGCACCCGAGGCGGCTGTACCCAGATAGAACTCCTTCACATCCGGGTTTTCACGTAAATCTTCCGCATCACTTTCCATAACGATCTTGCCGTTTTCCATCACATAGCCATAGTGAGCAATCTGGAGGGCCATGTTGGCATTCTGTTCCACGACCATCAGGGTCGTCTTTTGCTCCTCATTGATTCTGCGAATAATCTGAAATATCTCTTTGACCAGCAACGGGGCCAGGCCCAAAGACGGCTCGTCCAAAAGAAGCAACATGGGGTGCGCCATGAGCGCTCGCCCGATTACCAGCATCTGTAGCTCTCCGCCGCTGCAGTATCCGGCCAAAGCCTTCTTTCGTGCCAGCAGGGCGGGGAAATAACGGTAAACCAGTTCAAGGTCTTTTTGATAAGGCTTGCCCCAGCGGGTGGCGGTACCGACCCTCAGATTTTCTTCAACGGTCAGATACTTGAACTCCTGTCGACCCTCCAGGACCTGGATGATGCCCTTTCGCGTAATTTCCTCCGGCGACGAATTTTGGACCGCTTTTCCATCGTATTCGATCGAGCCTTCCGTGACCTTTCCATTTTCAGGCTTGAGCAACCCGGAAATCGCTTTCAACGTCGTGGTTTTTCCCGCGCCGTTGCTGCCCAAAAGGGAGACAACCTGGCCCTTCTTAATGGTGAGGGATACGCCTTTCAGCACCTGTATCACATCTGAGTAAACCACACTGATGTTGTTAAGCAGCAGTCTGACATTGTTTTCCATACGTGGAACCTCGTATATCTGCGGATTGGTCAAAGAACTCACGGTGGATGTCTTCTCCGAGGTCAAGCGATATGTTTTTTACGGCTGCGCTGTTCTTCGCCAAGATCGGATTCCCGGGCGATAGAAGTTGTGTGGGCGCTAGTTTCCTGTCTCAAAAATTGTGTGTCGGTTTTTGGCAATTCCTTTATAGCACTTCGGAGTGGTGTGAAAATTGAAAATCCGAATATCGAAATCCGAAATCCGAAACAATATTAAAATCCTAATCTTCAAAATCCAAAACAACACCAAGCCCAGGCCGATCTCCTTTCGTTTGGGTCATTCGTATTTACTTATTTGAATTTGTTTCGAGTTTCGATATTCGAATTTCGAATTTCCGTGTCTCTGAGAAGTGGGTCAAATATAGACCTCAATTTCAGGATTTTACTTTGCCATTTTTGAGAATAAAACTTTTGAGACATGGCACTAGGACCGGCGAGCTCCTGAGCACTTCGCAGCGTTCTTTATGTGAAAAAAACCGTCAGTGCTTTGAACATGCCGCATACATGAGATGAGCGGACAAAATACCTGATACACCGGATTTACCGGGAACCTGAGTTCGTTTTATAAGGTATGAAACGCTTGCACTCTTTCGAGGGAGGAGTCAATAGGCATGAGAGCAATCGAAATTCAGCCGGACGTATATCGGATCAATGTGAATGTCGGAACACCCGATTTGTTTGAAGCTCTCTGGTCGATTCCTGGCAGACAGATACATTTGTTTTCTAAGGACAATACCGGCTCCACGCCATTCCGTATACCCGTCCAATGTAGTAAAAAAGAAATGCGTGTGTTTACGGCACTCATTCTCTGAAAAGAGATGAGCTTTTTGGACGTGCAGGAACCTGAAAGATAGGGTCCGGCATAAATTTGAAAATTTAG
>JAWOGN010000266.1:0-13554 GCA_046496815.1 Desulfatiglandaceae bacterium | reverse complement strand
CTTGATTTGAAAGGCCTTTTTTTGGAGATATCGACCGTAGCCCTCTATGACCACATCCTCCGGCGGGTAGGAGCAGATGGAAAATCCTTTGAACGCCTCGCGCCACTGTCCCGGATATCTTTCCCGTTTCTTTTTCTTGACCGGAACTCGCACCAAACGTCGTCTCATGGTCTTGAGGCGCCTGTAAAATTTGATTCGCTTTTGGTCAAGAAAAAGGTCCTCACCTTTTAGGCGCAAGGTCGGCAGCCCGGGGTCTTCCGTCTGCCAAGGGTATTCGCTGCCGTTTTCCCACATTTCATAGGCGAAGTTGTCATCGGCGATTCCCCGCGCCGCGACAATCAATTGGTAAAAATCAGGGACCAGATGCCCGGTGAGCAACGCGTAATTTCCGGCGAATTTGTAAAACACCTTCAACTGAGAAAGCGATATTTCTTCTTTATTGTTTTTCCAGTGACGCCGGGCTGCTGTCTGGATCAATCGACGGTTGATGTCCATGCGGTCGATCTTTTCGAGTTCACCTTTGGATCTCGCCCGCTCATAGGCCGCTTCGAGAAAAGGCATCTCAGTCAGGACCTCCCGGCTTGATTCGGCGTGGAGATGGGCGAGCCCGACCCCTTTGCGCGTTTTTCGGCCGATGACCTGTGTCTGGGGGTGGTCGAGTTCGCTCAAAAGGCCGGGCAAGTGCGCCAGGCCTCCCACGAACAGAACTCGCTCCCCCCGGGTGCTCAAGCGCTGGAGATGATACGCCATTGTCTTTTCGCGAAGGGTATCTTCGGGGAACGCGCGGCTCGCTGGGTGGGTTTCAAGGTAGGCCTTTGCATACCGGAAATGGCCGATTTTTGCGACCGCGTAAGGATCCGGCATGGGTGAAAAATCCAACGGATATCCGCTCATGTCGCGGTCTACGAAATGGACCGGAATCCCTTCCGAGAGGGCGAGACGAATCCCTTCGATCTGTCCGTCGGTGGGTTCGAGGAGCAGGTAGGTGAAGGCACCATCTTTGTCCTCATAGTAAACAACCGAAAGAAGCGGGAGCCTGTTTACGCCCTGGAGGATTTTGGCCCCAAGGGTCTCGGGATACTCCACGGCAATATGATGCGGCTTGAACGTTTCAAACTGCCGCCTGACCTCTATGGCGAATTCCATCCGGCTGTGCAGGATGGGCACCAAACGGATGTTTTTCCATTCGATCTTATTCTTCATCCTTGAAATCTTCCATCAAGTTTTTGAAATACTCAGATGCCGGTGGGTCCAGGATCATTGCGGATGCTTCGTTGAGATATCGAACCATCCGCTTCATCCGTTTCGTTGCGGTCCGTCTCTCGCCGCTTTCCACAAGCCGTTTCAACGCGTACCGCGCAATATTGATTCCGTCCCGCACCGAATACCGTTCATTGGCTTCGTGGGCTGCCTGAAGAAATTCGACCACATAATTGAGGATTTCGTTGTCGGCAAAGGGCAAATTGCTTTTCAAAATCCGGTATTCATCCTCTCGTTCCGGAAAATCAATGAAGATTTGCGGCTGCAGTCTGGAATGAATATACTCCGGAAGCTCGAAGGTGCTGGCATCGTCGTTCATGGTCGTGCACATGCGGAACTCCGGATGCGCCTTGATTTTGATTCCCGCCACAATGGATTCCACGTATCGCCGGCTGTCCAGGAGCGGTGCCAGCGATGCCCAGCTTTTTTCACTCATCCGGTTTCCCTCATCAATGATCGCGACACCCCCCTTGATCATTGCGGAAACGACCGAACTGGCCATGTATTTGATTTTCCCCGCGTCGGAAATAACCGGCGTTACGATCAGGTCCTCCGGCCTTGTGTCCATGGTTGCCTGAAAAAGGTAAACGGGCCGGCCGGAGGACTTCCCTGCATGATATGCCAGCGTCGTTTTGCCGACCCCGGGCCTGCCTACCAGCCTCGGGCTCAGGGGCAGGTCCCCGGTCCCTATTACCAGCCATGCCGCCAGAACTTGTGTGACCAAATCCGGTTGCCCTACCCAAAACATGGGAACCTCGTCAGGTTCACACACGTGAAGTTCTATGTGATCGATGGTGACTCTTTCCATAAGGTATTTCTCCTGTCCTATCTATCCCGAACGAACTCCCGGTCTATCCCGTGTCGTGTAATCGGACACTTTCATTTTACTAGGGTCACAAGGAATTTCAAACCGCAATTTTACGCGGAATCAATACCGCTTCGACATCCAGACAGGAAAATTGATTATAGATTGACAAGGCATCCACATGCTTTTAATACATACGAAACACGTTGCTTTTTCAACACAGTCATTCATTCCGTGAACGAGACGGCATCCTTGTCTTCGGAAAGCATTTGAAAAGGAGATTCCCGCTTGCTCCTATTCGATCTCATTCCAACCCCGACATGGCGAGATTTGGCTGATATCCTTTTTCTCACCTTGGTGGCCCACCAGCTCTATGTGTGGTTTCGGGGCACCCGCGCGCTTCGCGTGCTGATTGGTTTGGTGGTGCTGGGGGGGATCTATTCCGCGGCCAAACTGTGGGGCCTTTTTCTGACCACCTGGGTGTTTCAGATATTGTGGCAGGTACTCCTCATCCTTCTCTTGATCCTCTTTCAGTCCGAGATCCGACAGGTTCTCGAGAAGGTGAGCCCGCTTCGCTACCTTCGCTTGCGCAAGCGTGTCTCGCGAGGAACCCTGGCGAAAGACCTGGCGCAGACCGCTTTTGAGATGGGACGTGAACATACAGGGGCGCTGCTGGTGATTACGCGGGACGATGAGCCCGCTGAATTTCTGCATGCCGGCCAAACCATCATGGCGCTTCCTGAGCCTGCGTTGATCAAAAGCATCTTTAACCATCACGCACCTGCCCATGACGGGGCCCTTGTGCTCTCTCAAGGTCGACTCACCAAAATGGGCTGCATTCTGCCGCTTTCCAAGAGCGAAGATCTGCCCGAGCAATATGGGACCCGGCATCGGGCTGCATTGGGCCTTTCGGAACAGACGGACGCTATTTGTCTGGTGGTTTCTGAAGAACGGGCGGAAGTTTCAACAGTCGTTGAGGGTGAAATCAAGAACTGGAGGGATTTAAATTTACTGGCCGCACAGCTGGAGGATTGGCTGAGCGTGTCGGAAATCCCCGGGCCCAGTGTCAAAAGTCTTCTCCACGCCGTTTTTGTGGACAACTGGAAATCTAAACTTATCGCTCTGACGATGGTGTTTTTTGCCTGGCTGTTCTTGGCGAGTCCGCAGGAAGTGAAAATCAGCGTCAACGCGCCCGTCCGATACGTCAACCTCCCCAGCGAGCTGACCTTGAGCGAGGAGTCGGCGAAAACGGTTCGGTTGACGGTGTCCGGAAGACGTCACAGCGTAAGAACGCTCAAAGAAGAGGATGTTCGCGTGCAGGTGGGACTTGGGAAACTTTGGGCAGGGGTGCATCTCATCAAGCTGTCAGCGCGAAACGTTGACCTCCCCCTGGGGGTGACGGTGGACCGAGTGACACCGCAGGATATTCGGATTGTTTTGACAGCCGTTCCAGAGGGTGAAACCGGAGTAAACACGAATTGATTTTCTGTTTACCGGATGAGTCATCTTTAATTTGTTCCATCAAGAAATATCCTATGAAAAGGGAAAGGAACCCGTCGAATGGGTCTTCTCATGGGTCTCAAATACAGCGTGCGAGGGGTGCGTTTCGCGATGGGGAGTGGAACGCTTCTGTTTTGGGGCATGGTTCGCTTCGCGGTGGTTATTCTCGTTACGGGTATTCTCGCGAGCCTTATTTTTGTCTATCATCAGCCAATCCTTGATGTCATCTGGGCCAAACCGGAAAGCGCATGGGTCATCTGGCTTTGGTACTTGGTTTCGTGGCTTATGTTACTGTTTCTCCTGGGGGTGGCCGTGATATTTTCATATTTGATCTCTCAAATTCTATTCAGCGTGCTCATCATGGATCACATGTCTCGCGTAACCGAGCGCAAGGTGACAGGGCAGGTAAAAGAACCGAAAAAAATGCCCCTTTGGAAGCAATTTATATTCTTAGTGAAGCAGGAAATTCCTAGGACGATTATCCCCGTGCTCTTCTCCTTGTTGATCATGATCTTGGGTTGGTTTGTCCTATTGGGTCCCCTGGTTGTATTTTTATCCTCTGCAATCGCCATCATTTTTCTGGCCTGGGACAACACCGACCTCACACCCGCCAGACGGCTTATCCCATTCGGGAAGCGATTCCGATTCCTTTCGAAGTCGATTCTCTTCCATGTCGGCTTCGGCCTTCCTTATTTGGTTCCCGTGGTGAACATTCTCTTTCTTTCCTTTGCGCCCGTGGGCGCCACCCTCTACTACCTGGATACATATGGCGCGGAGAAGACGGAAAACGCCGGGTAAGCCGGTCTCAATGCAATCCGGGATGATCTCATCCGAAGACACGCCCCGGATTATCATTTGGTGGGGAAACCAATGGGTGATCCGAGTCCCTGTGCACCCAATACATGTTTCTTTTCTCATGTGAGTCCCGTCCATGTGCGCGAATTCATGGGAAATCGAAGTCGCAGCGCTTTGAGGAGTGAGAGATTTTTTTTGCAAAGGCAAGGCATGTGTGATAAAAATCTTTCAATGAAAGGGAATCGGTGGGATGATCATTATGCCCGCCAAGCGAGGCATGAGAAGTGGCTTGCCCGATCGATCTTCAAACTTCAGGAAATCGATACGAAGTATAAATTAATGGGCAAGGGCGATCGGGTGCTCGACTTGGGTTGTTATCCCGGTTCCTGGTCACAATACGGCATCCGAAGGGTCGGTTCTGAAGGGGATGTGATTGGGATAGATCTCAAGCGACCGGATCGTTTGTCTTCCCCGAATTTCAAGTTTATTCAAGAAGATATCCTGACTGTGGCAGATGAACGGCTGCGGGGGGAAGTGGGTCCGAGGGATGTGGTCCTGAGTGATCTGGCGCCTCAGACGACGGGTATTCGATTGACGGATGAAAGCCGCTCCCTGTCCCTGGCAAGAAGGGCGGCTGAGATCGCACGCCTGCTTCTTGAGAAAAAAGGGCGCTTTTTGTGCAAGGTTTTTGAAGGGGAAGATCTCAAGGCGTTTCAATCCGATATTTTGAGGCAGTTTTCTCGCGTGCGGCTTGTTCGGCCCAAGGCGACTCGCAAGCGGAGCAGAGAGGTGTATGTGGTGGGCCTGGATAAGGTCTTTTAGGCTTTTTTGGGGAAGCAGATTGATTGAGGAGGTTCGAAATGTCCGGTCATTCAAAATGGAGTTCCATCAAGCACAAAAAGGGGGCGGCGGATGCCAAGCGGGGGAAGATTTTTACGAAGCTCATCAAGGAAATCACCGTGGCAGCACGTCTGGGTGGCGGGGATCCGGACGGTAATCCCCGATTGCGAGCGGCCATCGCTGCCGCCAAGGCCGAGAACATGCCCAAAGACAATATCGAACGGGGCATTAAGAAGGGTACGGGTGAACTGGAAGGGGCAGCTTATGAAGAAGCAAGCTACGAGGGCTACGGTCCCGGCGGAGTCGCGGTGCTCGTGGACTGTTTGACCGACAACAGAAACAGGACCGTGGCGGACCTCAAGCATCAGTTTGATCGGCACGGAGGAAGCCTTGGAGAGCCCGGATGCGTTGCCTGGATGTTTGAGAAAAAAGGCCTGATCATTCTCGATAAGGATAAGGTTGACGAAGAAAAGCTGCTCGGCCTGGCACTTGAAGCCGGGGCGGAAGATGTCCAGGAAGAAGATACTGAGTTCGAAGTCACCACAAATACTGCAGATTTTGAAGCCGTCAAAAAAGCCATCGTGGACGCAGGCGTTCCCATTGCTGTTTCGGAGATCAGCATGATCCCGAAGAACACGGTCACGCTGGAAGGCAAGAAGGCTCAACAGATGTTGAATCTCATGGAGGGCCTGGAGGACAACGACGATGTCAGCCATGTCTACGCCAACTTTGATATCCCCGACGATGTCCTGGAGGCCCTCAGCTGATGCGGGTGCTGGGGGTCGATCCCGGCTCACAGGTTACCGGCTACGGCCTGGTGGAGAAAAGAAATAGCGAACTGATCTGCATTCATTCCGGCCATGTCGCCGCACCCGGCAATACCCCATTCTATGATAGGATCCACAGGATTTTTAAGAGCATGGAAGAAATCATGCGCGGCTACCGCCCCCAGGAGATGGCCATAGAGGATATGTTTTATGCCAAAAACATCAAAAGCTCATTGAAGCTGGGTCACGCCAGGGGGGCCGTGCTGATAGCGGCCGTGCAATGTGGGGTGCGGATTTTCGAGTATACACCGCTCGAGATCAAGAAATCGGTGGTGGGATATGGGAGGGCCACGAAGGAACAGGTTCGATCGATGGTGCGGATAATCTTGAAGCTGAAGGGCATCCCAAGGCTTGATACCTCCGATGCCCTGGCTGCCGCCATATGCCATCACAACTGGTCGAGGTTTCAGCCCCCAGCGGCTTGCAACGGACTGTTTGAAAAGGCTAAACCGCTACCGCACGGCAAACAAAGCGCGTGTAGAAGATGATTGCCCATTTAACCGGTCAGGTATTCAGCAAAACCACTCAATCCGTACTCGTTGATGCGGGCGGAATCGGCTATGAAGTCTTTGTCCCGCTTTCCACCTTCTACACCTTGCCGGAGAAGGATGAAAAGGTAAGCCTCCATATTTACACCCATGTCAGAGAAGATGCTTTTCTACTGTTCGGTTTTCAGTCAAAACTGGAAAAGAAACTTTTTTTGATGTTGATCTCGGTGTCGGGGATCGGCCCCAAACTTGCCGTCAACATCCTGTCCGGAATTGGGCCGGAGGAATTACTGAGTGCCATTGCGAGTGGAGATGCAATTCGGCTGCGAGCCATACCCGGTGTCGGCAAGAAGACCGCTGAAAGGATCGCCCTGGAATTGAAGGATGCCGCTTCAAAAATAGCCCGTCATGAAGTGCCGCCGGCACCTGTTCTTGAAGGGGAGGATAAGCGCATGGTGGAAGATGCTTACTCTGCGCTCCTCAATTTGGGCTATGCGGCAAAATCCGCCAAGGCGGCCATAGAAAAGGCACGACCTTTGGTTGACGAAATGAGTTTGGAAGGGCTCATTAAAGAGGCCCTCAGGAAACTGGCATAATAAGCCCACGATGGAAGAGAGAATCACAGATCCGGAACCTCAGCCGGAAGAAATTCCCGCGGAGGTGAGCCTTCGGCCCAGGACCCTGGATGAATATGTGGGCCAGGAGGAGATGAAAAGAAATCTTCGGGTGTTCATCGAAGCCGCCAAAGGACGTTCGGAGGCCCTGGATCACGCGCTTTTTCACGGAAGTCCGGGTTTGGGAAAAACATCCCTGGCCCATATCATTGCCAATGAACTGGGTGTAAATATCAAAAGCACTTCCGGCCCGGTGATTGAAAAGGCCGGAGATCTTGCCGCTATCTTGACCAGTCTTCAGCCCAGAGATGTCCTTTTCATTGACGAAATTCATCGACTGAACCATGTGGTCGAGGAAATCCTCTATCCGGCCATGGAGGATTATGAACTTGACATCATTATCGGTCAGGGTCCATCCGCAAGAACCATGAAGATTCCCCTTCCACCCTTTACGTTGGTGGGCGCCACCACCCGAACCGGGCTGCTTACCCCTCCTTTAAGGGATCGTTTTGGGGTGGTTCTTCGTGTCGACTTCTACAAGCCTGAAGACCTCGAGCGGATTGTTACGCGATCGGCGAGGATGCTGGAGATACCTGTCAAAGAAGGCGGTGCCCTTGAAATCGCCAAACGGGCGAGAGGCACGCCGCGGGTTGCCAACAGACTCCTCAGAAGAGTGCGCGATTTTGCGGAAGTCAAAGCAGATGGCGTGATTACCCGAGCGGTTGCAAGCCAAGCGCTGGACATGCTGGAAGTGGACGCCAAGGGGCTTGACAAAATGGACCGGCACATTGTGCGGACCATCATCGAAAAGTTTAATGGCGGACCCATCGGCTTGGGAAGCCTTTCCGCAGCGGTAAGCGAAGAGAAGGATACGTTGGAAGATGTGTATGAGCCGTTTCTGATCCAGAGGGGCTATATCAAGCGAACCCCTCAAGGCCGGGTTGCCACGAAGCGCGCTTACCTGCACCTGGGGCTCGAAATGAGCGAAGCGGCAAGCCCAACGCAAAAAAAACTGTTTTGAAATGGCGCGATGAGGCTCTCGGTCAAGCCGGCTGATCAGGAAGAAAATAGGCTTCCCTGCATTTCCTCCTCGTTATCTTTCCATTCGACTTCTTTTTCAGAGACTTCAATCTTTCCTTTCAACAGGTACCTGTCAAACAACCGATTAAAATCCGTCCAGGCACCGTCCCGTCTGTCTTTTTTCATGTATCGATCTAAACCGTTTATTTTTGCGTCCAAGTCATCAATCAAATTCAGGGCGAACGCCTCCAGGAATTTCGGCCTTTTTGGAGAGCCGAATTCGAACTGGCCGTGGTGACTGAGGATCATGTGCTTCAAGCGCGTCGCCAGGTCCGGCGGGAAGTCTTTAAGGTGGCGTAGTTTGTCATCCAACAAGATTACGCTCAGTACCACATGGCCGATTAATCTGCCTTCGTCGGTATAGTCGATGGTGTGGGTGGAAGCCAGCTCCCTTGTTTTGCCGATATCGTGAAAAAACGCTGCCGATAGAAGCAAATCCTCGTCCAACTGGGGATAATGCCGAGCCACATACCGCGCCATTCGGCACACGGATAGGGTATGCTCCAGAAGCCCACCGATATAGTTGTGATGAAAACTTTTTGCCGCCGGTGCCTGTTTGAAGATCGAAAGAAACTCCCGGTCGGTGAAAAACCGATTTATGAGTCTCTTGAGATGTTCATTTTTCACCGCCTTCAAGACATCCCTGAGAGACGCCATCATGTCTGAAATATTTTCAGGGGAGGACTCAAAAAAAATCGTCTCATCGAAGGGTTCTTGAGCCGGATTCAAGCGTGAAAGCCTGATTTGGATCCGACCCCGATAGGACTCAACCTTTCCCTCTACGGCAAGGATGTCGCCCTCCTGAAACACAGGGGACAGTGTTTCAGCCGCGTCCCATACCTTGGCTTCAATCTCACCGGTTCGGTCTCCCAACGTGATGCTTAGAAAAGGTTTTCCGTTTCGAGTTTTTGCCAATCTTTTGCCCGTGACTCGGTAATGACCGGTAACGGTATCATCCTCGGCTATATCCTTGATCCACAGGTGCGGCATTTTATCAACTCTCGGAATAACTGGCATCAGTGGTTCGGGTGCAGGTTCACATAACCGTCGATTTTCTTAATCCTCAAAATCGCCTGCCGGTCCTTTGTCTGTAACGATCTTTGCGGCACGCTCATGGATATGGCGCTCCGTCCACTCCGACGGATCCTCAATTCGGGCCGCTTTGGGTCCCGGATCATGGGACCCTGCCTTCAGAATGGCATTTACGGCCAAGGGCGCTGTGTCTTTCGCGTTAAAGACATTCGCGAGCAGGTTATAAACAAAGCTTTCCACGCCCGCAACCATCCGCTCTCGGAAATCACCGGACTGTGCGTGTAACTTGTTTTCAAACGGAAGATTCAGTTTCTTGTAATCCCCTGCCTTAAAGCCTTTCTCTTTCGCGTAGCCTACCATTTCCGCCCACACCGGTTCTGAAACCCCCTGATCCGGCATTTTGACGAACTCCCCGTTTTCATCCAGTAAGGCGTTGCCGTAATCATTGACCTTGACTCCCCAGGTGATCATCTGAAGGGCAGTCGCCACATTGGCTTTGGTGGTATGGGTCTCCTGGGCGATTTTTTTCAGGCGCGCTGAGTCGTTGCCGGAGGTGCCGTGCTGCGCCCCTGAAACTTTATACTGTGTCAGTGCATTGTGAATCTTCACCGTCAGGGGAACCTGAATCCCCACATCGGCGGCCTGAATGCCATGACTTGTTCCGTTGTTCAGCGCGATCCAATCCGGGAAAATATTATGGGCGTTGAGCCCCTGAATCAAGAAAAGCGCCTCCTCCACCGTTGATAACCCTTCTTTCCCCTTGATTTCACCGACCTCGGTCTCATATCCGGCCCAGTCGGGCACATAGGGGCTGAGGGAGATATTGGCGAGAAGGTTTTCATCGTCGGGCAAGTGTGAGGCGTCAATGGCGATGGAGGTGATACCGGCGTCAAATATGGAGGGGATCTCCGTTTTGGCCGTTTCCACATCCTCAACGCTTTTGATGCCGTAATGATCGGCGTGGATGGCCACCGGCACCGTAATCCCCATTTCATTGCAAAGCGCATCCACATAGGTTGCAATGTTCCAAAAATTGACGGCGCAGTAAGCATTTGCTCCGCCCTCTGATTTGGCGATTTCAATGATGATGGCTGCATTGGCGCGCTGGGCAGCCCTGAGGGTTCCCCGAATGACAAAGTGGTTTCTGCCGTTGGCCGCAATAGCGATGGCCTTTCCTTTTTCAGTCATGGCGCGGTCGATCACCTTTCCGCTGACGATCAGCGCTCTGGAATTGGGGAAGCGTTGAACGATATTGGGTGGACGGCCCACCTCAACTGCCTTTTCAAATTCAGGGGTTGCATTCCCTTTTTGAGATGTCATCCCAAGCCTCCTTTCCTGTAAGTTTATCAATTCGGAAACTCAATACTCTCCGTCGGAATTTGTGTCACGGTATCTGATATTTTATCGCATTTATTGTTAGGTCAAGCGCTGAAGGTTGTCAAGTGGGATCTGTTCACTATGATCTCGCGGTCTATTACAGGAAACACCGGGTTAAGTCTACGAATTCGGCATTGCCATGTTTCACGGAAACCGGCGGAACGTCGTTCTGTCTGCTTCCTTGCCTGCTGTTGCATAAAAGGTTAAAATTGTTTGACAGTATACTCGAGATGGATGAAGGAAAAATAACGCCGGGGTCGACGAACTTTCATCGATCGCTGAACCAGATCCTCAGAACGAGGAACGGAACCATCCGCAAGAGACGCCGGCCGGGAAAGAAAAAAGCGCCTTTGGGAAAGGAAGGGATCATGACACAAACACCGGGGAAGGAATCGCCTCCCTGCCTGATTCGAATAGACACGGACGGCAACTGGTATCACAAGGGGGTCGAGATGATACGCCGTGATCTGATACGATTCTTTTACCGGCACCTGGAACTGGACGCAGCGGACCGCTATTGGATCGACTGGCAAGGTCAGCGGTGTTGGGTGGATGTGGTGGATACGGCATTTGTCGTGCGGCGTGTCGTCTATGAAGAGGGAATAGAGCCGCAAGACGCCGCGTATGTGCTGCACCTGAGCGATGACACGAAAGAGGCGCTGCAGCCCGATACCCTCTATGTAGGCAAATTGAATGTGCTCTACTGCAAAGTCAAGGATCGCAAATTCCCGGCCCGTTTCAATCGGGCCGCCTATTATCAGCTGGCTGAATCCATTGAGGAAGAAAACGGGATTTACGTTTTGCCCCTTCGCGGGGAGAAATGCAGGATTTTGATCCGCGATCCACAACGCGCCGGTTGAGGTTTCAAACGCGGCAACCGTGAATCACTTCGGCGATACCTGTGCGTGAAAAGCGACACCGGCCTCCACCGCACGATCTCGACGCGGTAAATTCATACGGAAAAAGTATTTCCTTCTTGGACCGCCTCCTAAGTGACCGGATTGAGGAGCTTTATCTCCGCGCTGTTTTTCAAGCTTTCAATCCATTTTCCAAATGACTGACGGTGTTTTGTTTGCATCAGCGAAAAGCGGTATTTTTCTTTGTCTTTGTCAAATTGGGTGTGGTCGATCCCTTCTTTCCCCTCCCACCTGATAACAAAGGCGCCCTTATCATTTCCCAACACCTTGTCCGGGTATGGTTCCGCTTTATTGAGGCTGAAGGCGATTTCCTGCAAATCGGGCAGATAACCGATTTCGGCAACCGACCCCGTACGCGTGAAAAAATCGGATGTTTGGGTTTCCACGCCATTCTGTTCGGCCAGTTCATCCCAGTTTTTCCCGGCCTTTAATTCAGCCAAAAACCCTTGCGCGGCCGCCTTCGCCGCCTCGGCGGCAAGATGCACCGTAAAATCCTCCCCCAATTCACTTTCCACGTCTTTCATTTCGGGCAAGAAGGATGTTTGACGGTCGGCGATTTGAAAGATGTAGAATTTTCCATCTATCTCAAGGACTTCGCTGGATTGACCTTTTTCGAAAGAAAAGAGGGTTTGACGCAATTTCTGATCACCACCGATACCGGGTATGGGTTCATCTTGGGAGAAGTATTCCGTGTGTGTTGCCTCCAGATTATTTTCGACGGCAAATTTCTCAAGTGCCGCATCGTAAGGCATTTGGTCAATGAGGGACAACGCAGTTTCATGGGCCAATTCAGCGCTGACACTATTGACAAGGGTTTTGGAAATCTCCTCGCGCACCTCCTCAAACGGTTTGGCCCTTTCCTCTTTTATATCCTCAATATGGATGATGTGGTACCCAAAAGGGGTCCGAACAAGGTCGCTGATATCTCCTTTCTTCATTCGGAAAGCGGCCTCCTCAAAGGGTTTGACCATTCGTCCTTTGGCGAAGTAGCCCAGATCTCCCCCCTTGTCTTTTGTGGGTCCTTCTGAGTATTTCTTGGCCAGTGCCGCAAAATCCTTGTTTTCCCGGGCTTGTTTCAGCACCTGTTCGGCTTTTTCTCTCACCGCTTTGTCTTTTTCCTCAGAAGCGTCTTCCCTGAGTTTAAACAGGATATGCCGGGCTTTCACCTGTTTGGGTTCTTTAAACGTTTCGATATTGTACTCATAGTAGGTTTCGATTTCCCGATCCGCCAGTTTGACCTGATCCGTGAAGGCCTCCGGATCAATCCGGAGATAGGCGACTTTAATCTTTTCAGGGACCCTATATTCTTCCTTATGCGCTTCAAAGTAATCTTTCATGGCCGCCTGATCCGGCCGGATTGATTCCCTGAAGGCATCGGGTTTGAAATGTACGAAACTGATTTTTGTTTTCTCGTTCGCGTAGGTATACTGATCGAGGACCTCTTGATCGGTGACTGTCATGAACGCGAACAGAAACTGCCGTAATTTCCCTGCCAGCAGTTCCTTGGCCATTTCCTCCTCGAAATCCTCGGCTGCCATTCTATTTTGATCCAATACCGCCCGGTATCGCCCCAGATCAAACCGGCCGTTAATTTGAAAAGCGGCGTAATCCATAATTGCTTCCTGGAGTTCGCTTTCCGTAACCTCCAAACCTAACCGTATTGCTTCCTGGCTAATCAGCTTTTGATTGATCAGATTGTCGAGCGCCCGTCTTTTTAGATCGAACACTTCGATCAGATTATCGTCCCAAACATTCTTATACTGTCGTCGAAGCCCTTCAAGGAGGTCCCAGTAGGCCTTTTGATACTCGATACCGCTAATCACCTCCCCATTCACGAGGGCAATTTTCAGCCCTTGTTTGGCCCTGAAGGAGTAACCAAAGTAGAAAATAAAAACCACGGCGATTATGGCGATTAGGAATTTTATCAGCCAGGACTTGGCGTGCTTTCTCATGAGACTCAATAACATTCAGTGCTTCCTCCTCGGTAAACGGCCCCTATGGACAGATCCCTTCTTTGTG
>JAWOGN010000256.1:0-24796 GCA_046496815.1 Desulfatiglandaceae bacterium | reverse complement strand
TGCTTTCCATTCTTGATTCTGAAAGAAAAAATTGGGTCAATGGCTTGGTCTACTCAAATTTACACCATTTCCAGCGCTACCCCCCAGCAGAAGCTCCCGATACGCTCACCACAGGCAGGCCGGCCCTGAACTATGACCTCAATTTTTAAGCTCCTCGTTCTGACCCCAATATCCTGTGGTCACATTTTCCTGACCCCCAACCCGGTTTCCCCTATACTCAGACCTCCTAAAAGCGGCTTCTTATCCCCCAAGATGCACTATGCGGCCGCGGGCATGATCGCGGCGGAAATCGTCCGCCGGCGCGCGGACGCAGACAAGCCAAACGTGGGGCTGACTTCGTGGAAAGGCGGCCGCGGGGTGCTCAAACGCGACGTGGGAACCGCAAAGAACTACCTTGACGCGCGGGAGGTGGACACGCTCAACCGCATCACGGTGATGTTTCTCGACCAGGCCGAATTCCGCGCTCAGCGGCGGCGGGACATCCGCATGCGTGATTGGGAAATGTTCCTTGACAAGTTCCTGCGCGACACCGAACTGCCCGTGCTCTCCGGACCCGGCGGAAGAAGCCGTAATCGTCAAAAAAAGACGAGGAGAAAACAAAGACCACCCGAAAGTCCCGCGAAAGAAAAGCCGAATGCAATGCACATTTATCGACAGCCTCCAGAGGAAGATGGAAACCGGAGGAAGCCCTCACCTCTGTCCACTCCCACGGGAGAGGAAGGACCAAAGGAATCCTCTGCGTTTTTCGGCGAACTCGGCGGTGTGAAGATCTTTTTAAATAAATCTCCCTCGGTCCCTCTTTGTCAAAGAGGGAGAAGAAAAGGAACCTATCCGCGCTTTTCCGCGTTCCCCGCGGTAAATATATTTTTCCCTGTGGTTTCTGATAAGTCATCGGTGATCATGTTTGTTTTGCGGTGCATGGAATCACGGCGGGCGGGTTGCAATCCCGCCGGGAATGGCGTTAACATGCAGTCTTGGGGTTTGATTTCACATTCGGAGACGTTGGGGTGAAAACCGGTTAACGGGTTTATTGAAAAAAGGGCAACCAACGGGGGGCCCGCTTTCTCAGTGCTATTCCCCGGGTTTTCTTGAGGTCAGCCAGTAGGTAATCCCGAGTGCTAAAATCACCGGGGCGGTCGCCCAAATAAATTGAGCGGACAATTCGTTATAGTCAAACACGATTACTTTTCGGGCAATGGCCATCAGAGCGGTCGCAACCACCAATTTAACGTGGATTACATCGTCTCTAAGATAAATGGTGACATTAACAAAAATTTCAATCGCTATAAGAACCGCCAGAAACGCTCCGAATGTAGCCAGTATGTCGCTGATGTTCAATAGAAAAAGGGGGGGCTTGAGGAGCCGTTCATAAAGCACCCAAAAAATGTCTAATATCCCCCACAAAATGATCAAGGTCATGATTCCCGCCAGGATTTTTACGGCGAAACGGATTATTTTAGTAAGGAAGTGAATATAGGGATCTTCGGCTACAATCTGAAATCCCTCATCCTGATCGTGTCTTGCGCCTTTGCGTTCGGTCATAGCCCCCGCCTTTTATTTGCATCGATTGGCATTCATTAACGGCAAGCCGATTCCTGATTTCCGAAATCTCATCAAGTTTTTTGTATTTTTACATCTCTTCCATCAGCTTGACTTTCGGTTTGGGCAACATGCACTTCTCTCTTGGGAAGCAAAATTTTGAAAATGGTCCCTTTCGGTTTATTATCAAGCACGCTTATTTTACCTTTATGGGCTTCGATAATTTTTTTTACAATAGAAAGACCCAACCCGGTCCCTTCTTTTTTAGTTGTGAAAAAAGGGGTGAATATTTTTTCTCTATTCTCAAGGGGTATGCCGGGTCCACAATCCGCAACGTCAATTTGGACCTGTTCTTCCCTTTGAATGGCAGACACTGTTACGGTTCCTCCTTGAGGAGAAGCTTGAACAGCATTCATCAAAAGGTTGATTAAAACTTCCTTTATTCTCGATTCATCAAAAGAAAACATTGGAAGTCCATCTGACAGGTGAGCAGCAATTGAAACCTTTTGGCCTTCAATTGCCCTCACCACTATTTCCGTGCTTTCAAGAATCACTTTGTTTATGTTGCCAGGTGATGGTTTGAGTTCCAAAGGCCTTGAGAAGTATAGCATTTCCTTCACCATGGTTTCTAAACGTCGTGTTTCGTCAATGGCAATACGCAGTTTTTTGTGACGGGGATCATCCCTCTCAAATTCCTTTTGAACGAGGGTGGTGAATCCGCCGATTGCAATGAGAGGCGTCTTCATGTCATGGGCAATGGCTGCGACGGCTTTCCCAACGCTTGCGAGGTTTTCGGCTTTAAGCACTCGTTTGTGTTCGGCATTTTCCCGGTTTTTCGTCACTCCTAAAATAACCGCCGCAATATTATATATGAGCTTGTCCACCAATAAACTGAAATCATTGGGGGAAAGGTTGTCCCAATGACTCAGGGTGATTGGAAGATAGAGTACGGTGATCGCCAAAGAGGTTGCCAAAGCACCTTTGAGCGCGAACCATAGTCCCGCCAGGATAATCGGCAAAAAAAACAACTCCCTGTATATTATATGCAAATACCGGTTGCTCGCATCCGTCCAAAATTGAAGCGAACTTATTGCCAACACCAATATCGCTACTACAACAACTTTTACTTTTGTGGTCATAGGATGTCCGTTCGCCATGTGGGCCGGAATTTTAAAACCAGCCTGGTTTTAATTGCGCCTTTTTGTCCTCAAAAAAAATGAGCCCACATGTTTTTAGCGTCTCATTTATATTAGAAAGGTTCGGTTAAAGCGAGGAAAATTTAATGTAATTCCAGGGCCGTCCGGGAAACGCCCGCGACCGCGCGCCGGCCAAAAAAAATGAAAAACCTGGGGATTTCTGCGCTTCTCGGCGATGTCGGCTGTAAAGTATTTATTGCAGGGAGGGCTTAAATCCCGCCTTCATACAGATGGCAGGGTACGCAGTGGCCGTTGTCCACGTCCAGCATGTCGGGGAACAGGGGACGTTCCTCACATTTTCATTTTCATGGAAAATGAAAAGACTTTTCTTTCATGAGCCTCTCTCCCCGCTCTACGGACTGCGTAATGGCTGCAACCTATAGCTTAAGTCTTTTCACTAATGAAGGCATACTTACACCCAGATCCCTAGCAGCCCAATAACAGAGCAGGCTTCGTGCCTCGACAATGTGCCTGTATTTACCCGCAGACCAAACCACTGAAACATCTATTTTCAACACTTTAGCCACATGATTAGCCAATTTATCCAAATCCCAACCTTGGCTCTTTAGAAGAGATCTTCTCTCAAACGCCTCACCCGATTCCAGTAACATCTGTTCTACAAAATCACCTTCCCCCAAGATCCGCTCATCTCCCTTGACAGACACTCTTGCCCTGCGCATCTCCATAAGATTCAACCACCCGCCCACGCTCCGAACCAATCCCCCTCCCGTAAAATCAGGCCGTTTTACCCATGGAAACCCCTTCTTTTATAAACTCATGATACCTGGATGGGGCCTGTTTAATTCGTTTTCCAAACCCTCTCAATACATATTCCGCGTCCTGCCATTCGTTTTTAACCATTCCCATTAATACGCTATGCCCTGAGTAGGGGTATTTATCAAGCGCCCCTATCCCATTGACCAAATTGGCTCGTAATGGGTTCCTGTTAAATAGGGTTCCCTCTGGGAAATTTAACAGGGTTAAGATGAATATAACGGACCAACTCCTGAAAATAGGGGTCCTCTTGGCAAAGGATGGATTTATAGCGATTCTGAAACAGATGACCGTAACGGCGGTGTCTGCGATTAAAGTACATGGCATATCCCGTTAACAGACGCCGCATAATAGTGGCGATTGGGAAGGTCCCTGTCCGGAGAAAAATATGAAGTGGTTCGGAATAATCGCCCATGCGTAGCAAATCGTTTCGGTGCCGGAAAGAATATCTCCGAGGCGGATTAAAAACTCTTTGCAATCCTTTTTGTCCTCAAAGATTTTTCGTCTTTCGTTCCCCCTGGCAATAATATATGATGCAGCGCCCCTGGGGTATCTAATCGTGACTGTCTCGGCATGTAAGACCACTCTCATAGTCAAGACAACTTCGCAATCAAAATGTCAAAATGTGAAGAACGTCCCCTCTCCACGCGAACACCCGTCCATCCAGCAGCTCGGTAACCGTCACCTCAAACCTTATTCTCTTGAGCGCTTCGGCAGCCTCGACGCCGATGGCTCCCGAGCCGATCACCTCCGTATGGCTCCCTTCGCGCCCGACCAGCCGATCTGCTTCCTGCAGCGTTTTGCAGATGAACAAATCGGGGGTATCAACGCCTTCAATCGGCGGGATAAACAAGTTGACTCCCTGAGCAGGAACAGTTAATCGTAGAGATATTCGGCCTCATCCGCGAAAACAGCCTTACTTCGGCTGCATCAATGGATAACACCCAGGTGTTCATGATACGACTGATCTTTCGCCGGCGAAAACCCTCTACCTGCCCCTGCAGAGCACCGCATCGCGTTTGAAAGCCCCGCCGACATCATACGGCAAGCAGTTGCTTTCCCGGGCTGGTTCGTTATAATTGCAACGTATAAGGATAGAAATCCGGAGTCGAGGGCATGACCAGAAAAACTTTGTTTTCGAGGCGGGACATACTGGGGGCCATCGGCTTCCTCACGGTGGGGCTGTGGGCAGGGTCGTCTTTTCAAGCCCCTCGGGCGCAGGCTCGAGAAAAAAACAAAGCGGAGGCAAGCATGAAATTGCCGGAACCACGGCATGACAGAAAGATTTCTCTTGAGGAGTCTCTAAGAGAGCGGAGGACGGTGCGGTCTTTTAAGCCGGACGCTCTGACCCTCGATCATCTGTCTCAGTTGCTTTGGGCCGCTCAGGGCGTCACGGATGAAAGGGGATTCAAAAGGGCGGCCCCTTCGGCCGGCGCCCTGTACCCCATGGATGTCTATGCTGTGATCGGGGAAACATCGGTCACAGGACTGGAAGCGGGCATCTATCACTATCAGCCGAAGGGGCACTCACTCAGCCGATTGACCGGCGGCGACCTACGGGACGCACTGGCCCGCTCTTCTCTGGGGCAGATGTGGATGGCCCGCGCCCCGGTGAACCTGGTGATCACCGCGGAATACGCGCGAATCTGCGGGAAATACGGGGACAGAGGCGTTCGCTATGCCATGATCGAAGCCGGTCATGTGGGACAAAACATCTTTCTTCAAGCTGAGGCTTGCGGTCTGGGCGCCGGCATTGTGGGCGCTTTCCAGGACCGGAAAGTGGTTGACGTCATGAAAATCCCCCGCCTCCATGAGCCTTTGCTCATCATGCCGGTCGGCTACAAGGGATGATGCGCAGGCACTTTTGCCTTTTCGCCTTCCGAATCTGCTTCAGCATTTGACGGCCGGGCGGTGATCATTCCTTTGCACCACGGAACAAATGACACACCACCAGATGGTTCGGGCTTGCCTCCTCCAGCTCCGACAACCTGTTGGCGACAAAGGGCCGCCGCGCGCGGGCAACGGGTGTGGACGCGGCACCCCGGGGGAGGTGAGGGGGTTAGAAAAGAGGGCAGGCTGATAATTCAGCAAGAGAGGTAAATGCTTTCCGATGCTTTCGCCTCGCAAGCCTTGCCGGCCGTCTGCCATGGATTTGCTCATGAGACGGTTACACGCCCAGGAAGATTTGGCCAGGAAACGGCGCCCATCGGTGTGGTCGACATTTAACCTAAAGCCTCATGACCCAGGCCCAGGGAACAATCACTTCAAAGGGAGAGTCTTTTCCATGGATATAGCGCGAAGATTCATATTTGTCGAAAGGGCTGAAAGTCGGGTTTTCCACAAAACCGTGGTCTGAAAAAAGGATCAAGAGCGTTCTTGAGGGGAGCTTGCGCAGGCGGAAGAGCAGGTCAATTTCAAGGTAACTGATCACATTGGCGAACAGGTGGGTCAGGGGTCCTTTTTCCGAATGGATTTTTTCATCCATGCCGCTGACCTTCCACAGCAAGCGCTCATCATCAGGGTTTCCGCAAAGCACGCGAAACTTCTGCTCGAAGTGCTTCAATTGATTTCGCGTGTCCGTCGGTTGTTGCGCCCAGAGCGTTCCCTCACGCACCAATCGAAAGAGATGGGGCATCTTCCCAAAAAATTCCGACTTGATGTGCTCCCATAGATCCCAGCGCATCCCATCCATGAGAAGATGATAAACCCCTTTGTGATCCGGCACTCCACGTTTTTTGGAGAGAATAGATGGGATATCCTCAATCAGGGTGGGCCGCAGCCCCTGCGCCTTTTCCCAGTCCGTGAGGTGCTGTTTGTAGAATTTGCTAAAACCGGCCGAGAATTCATGCAGTTTTCCGTCCACCCCTTTTCTCTTCTCTATTAAAAAGGGCGGCGGCTCCGTGCCGATCCTTCGGAGTTGTTGCAACAGTTTTTCTTGAAGAAAGGGGATGGGAGAGACATTCTTGGTAAATTGGGATTCCCATCGGGAGAAGTCATCGGGTTTGGATTCCCGGACCGGCTTTAGGGCGGTGCTTTTTTCGCTCAAAACCTGCAAGGTCTGGAGCGCTCCCACCATCCATTCCTTTTGTTCGCGGAAACGGGAGTGATCCGCTGAATCGGGGTCTACGGGTTCCAAAAGCTCCGCCAGGTCTCCTTTTTCCGGCTTTCCACATAGGAGCCTTTCAAACGCCTCTTTCATGATAGATGGAAAAACGGATTCCTTGGCGAAAATATTTGTTGGAGATCGGGGGGAAAGCGTAGACCACAGCATCTTCGCGAAAGCGGTATCCTCCTCCACTTGCGAGACCAGGGAGTCGAATTCCCGGGGCTTCTCGATGTTAAAATCCCGCGCCAGGTCGGCAAGATGGTCAAGCCAGCGCTCGGTTTCTATCTGTGCACCCCTTTCGAGAAAAGGAAAGATCTCAAGCATCCTTTGATGGGGAATTTCATATTGTTTGCCCCACAATGATGTCATCATTGCGCTGACAAACTGATCATGACCAATCTCTCGATACAGGGAAAAAAGCTGGGCGAACTGTTTCTGCAAGAATTCACCCAATGCCTTTTCGGCTTGATCCGCAGGTCCCGCTGCTCCCTTCCCCAGGAAATGCAAGAAAGTATCTTCAGAAATCGTATCCGCCTTGAGCCATTCCTGGACGATCTTGCGGGTCTGGGACAGGCTGTATTTTCGATGGACAAGGCTCTGATACAATTGGTCGAGATCTCTCTTGACAATCATCACTTTTCCACGGAATGCCTCATTGATATTTCGGATCACCTGCGGGGTAACGAGCCGGCCCATCCGGTCGATAAAAGATTTGTCCCGGGACGATAAACCCAGAATTCGGCGGATGGCATCCGCCTCCTTTGTCCTTCCAACCTGGTCCAGACTCTCGAGATAAGGCAGGATCTTTTCCTGGATGGCAGGCACTTGAAGGGCTTGAAGGGTCTCCAAAATGCCTTGGTCGATCGCTTTTTCCAGGTCTCTTATCGCCTCGAAAGGGATGCTTTCTCCCAGTTGAAATCCACAGGAACAGGTCGGCCGACCCCGCAAATCCTCAAGCGGGGATTTGAGACAGCGATGAAGCAGAATGGCGGAGAGCCGCTGATCGAGGGATCGCCGATTGTGTTCCACCGAGATCATTTCCAGCTGGTCCAAACGCTTGAGGAGATCATAGCGCACCGAACGGGTCAGATTCTCGTAGGGTTCAAACTGGCGGCCTCCCCGGGTCCTCTGATGGGCAAGCACGTAGGCTTTTGCGTACGCTTCCTGAAAGCCTTCGAACTCCTGAAAGAGCGCTTCCAGGGCCTCCGGAGATAGAGAAGAAGGGGTTTCTTGGTAGTAGCTGAGGATATCCGCCCGACGCTGCTTTAGCTGTCCCCAGTCCGCCTGATGAAAATCTTCGCGGATACCCTTGGGCTGGGGGTCGACCTCCCAGATGTAAGGCATTTCATCCGGAATATGGAGCCGTTGGTCCGCCACATATTGATAGACAAACAGTGCTCGCTCCGCGGATTTCAGAAAGACCTTCAAGTCCTCAATGGTCTTTAGTTTTTTCTCCAAGAAAGGCTCCGCCCGGGCAGCGCTGATGAATCTTTCGAGGCCGTCTTTTGAGGGAAGGCTGACTTTTACCTCATCCCACTGGCCCATCAGGTCCTCAATGTCCTTGAGCACCGCTTCCCAGGGCATATGTTTGAAGGCTCCAAAAGACGCCGCCCATTGCGTTCTGGATTTGAGGGTCTCAAGTTCCGCCATGGCGGAACCCTTTCCGGATTTGATTTCAGCCCACAATTCCTCCTGAGAGGCCAAGGTGAGGGGCGCAGTGCGAAACCTGGCAGGAATCATCGGATGTTCCGCTAGAGCGCTTCGGAGATTGTCTCCAAGGACTTCGCCTTTTCCCAAGGCCGTGATTCCTCTGAGGCCTGTGCTTGCAAGTTCATCCGGTCTTTTGCGGTGGGTGCCTTTATATGCCACCAGGTGTCCGGAGAATAGAAGTGCAAGAACAAGAATTTCAAAATGGGGCCTCAATAAACCGTATTCACCTTTGCGAAAAACCCAGTATATTTCTTCCAGCGCGACGGCTGGGTTTTGTCCCATTTGCTCCAGAAAATGTCGCGCCAATTCGTTTTGCCTGGGATGTATTTGAAGCTCGTATTGATTTCCCTTTTTCCTCACGAGACCCATAGGCCTTAATAGACCTTCCAAAACGTCGCGGACCCCAAACTTGGAACGGTCATCCACCATAAGCAATCCCGTTGACAGAAAATCCTTGAGCATATCCTTGATAATGCTTGGAGCCAATGCATCCATATATGGCTGGATGCGGCTATGTCTGGGAAAACGGCGCTCCAAGAGGGGAGGGACGAATTCTGAGAGAAATTTCTCCTGACTTAAGTATCCAAAGCGAGACAGGTCCACCTGATTTTCATCCCACAGCAGGATCCCATGATAGTAGCAACGAACAAAATGCTCTGTAAGCTTTTCCTTTTCTCTTTCTACAAAGGCCTGGATGAAGTCATCGCCCTTTCGTCTTTTTTCGGGATCGTCTGGGTCCATGCCTTCCTTCATCAGGACTGCGGCGAGAACCTCTTTAAGCCACATGAAATCCCCGTCAAAAGCTGCTGGAATCCAGAAGAGGAAGGTGCCGGGATTTTGTCCCCGAATTTGCGGCAGAAGCACCTCTTTTACTTGCCTAAATTGAGCTTCCCGCTGGTGGGTCGTCCCTACCAGGAGAAAAAAATCCGCTTCGCTTCTTGCCCACTGCCTGCGAAGGCCCTCAATTTCATCACCCGATAATTCATCCAGCTGGCGAAGCGAGAGGGTCCCCATCCTATGGGTGTGCTGCCAGCGAAGAGATACCTGCAGCATCCCCTTCTCGATCCACCCACCCAAGGGCAGATGAGGGGAGTCCACCAGGGTCGCGAGTTTTGAAAAGAGTCGTCGATCCTCATCAAAGATTTCAGAGGCCATATGCCGAACCCGTCTCCGCATGATGCCTGCGATATCGGTTTTGAGGTCGATAAAGTAGTGGTTGTCAAAGGGGGTCTCCCTTGTTTCAACGCGGACATAGGACCCTTCTTTGGCGAGCCGGTCCAGGATGTCAAACAAGAATTGATAGTTAATCTCCGTCTCCATGGGGGTAACTTGGAAAAGCAGCATTTCTGCCATGTGGCGAACCGTATACTTGTATTTCACCGGGGAGATGGCGAAGAGAATCAGAAGTTTGATTGCCATGAGGGCGATCCGTTGCTGATCCTCATCCTTGAATAGATCGGGAATTTCATCCTTGTAAGCCTCAAAGACCCTTTCCACGTAAACCTGGCTCTCGGAACGTTCACGGATTCGATCGATAAAATGGTCGAAAATCACTTCCGGTGTCAGCAGCTCGGTGGCAGGTCTATCAAGCATTGAGGGGATATGGCGCTCCAGGTCTCCTTTCAGCCTGAAATGGATAAAATCAACCACGCCGCGGTGTTCGGAGAAGATCGGTTTCAAGCGGTCCAACAGAGAGGATGTGGCCGGATGCACGGGATATAGCTGCACAAATCGTTCGCGCGTCACCGGAAATGTTGGGAAATAGGATTTGAGAACGTCGAACAGCCCACTGATCCGAGCATTCGCATCTTGTCTGCGGCGAATCAGTCGCTCTGAGATCAGCTCTTCGATGTGGGCGCGCCCCAGGGAAAGACGGATCCTATATCTATCCTTGATCTTGTTGAAGGTATCCTGGTGGATTTCACCCGTCTCTTCGATCCACTCCTGCAAAGAGGCAATGACCCACAAAGGAAAGGAACTCGCCTCCTCCCCCAGGTACTGCAAGAAGCGAATATCTTCATTGTAGGCACGCGCGTCGGCCTTGGAACGTAGGAACTCCGAAAGCTCGTCCAACAGGAGAAACGCGCCTGTAAACCCTCTATCTCTCAAGATGGACTGGATCCTCAAGAAGGTCTCATGGCGAGAATTTGCTCCGTCAAATCCGCTGATCACTTCGGCCCCCAGCTGTCTGAAAAGACTTCGCAGGATGATGTCCTCCAGGAACTCAGCGCTCCGGTGCTGGACCAGCGAGATCTCTACAATCATCAATCGAAGCTTTCCGACGGTTGCGGCAAACTCGTTGAGCGACGGGGTTTGTGAAAGGACTCTTTTCCACGATTGAGGGTGCTTCAAGAGAAGACTGAGCATGGTGAGGAAATGGGATTTTCCCGAGCCAAAATGTCCCTTCAAAAAAATACCGCGGCCTTCCTGTGTCGAAAGACTCGTAAAAACGGCTTTCAGGTTGTCTATAACCTCCCGGGTTAAGACAAAAGTCTCCAGAATCATCCGGCGAAGGTCGGGGTTCTTCAAATCCTCCAACTGAATGACGGTCCGGATATCAGGGATTTCCACCAGGTCCTGAATTTGCAACTGTTCTTTTTCATCTGCCATGGTCATGTTGTTCCTTGCGCATTCCCTGCGTCGCAGGGGCGTTCGTCTCTTATGCGGTCTATGAGCTCCAGAAATGCGTTGCCATACTTTTTCAAAGTCACTTCTCCGATGCCCGCAATGCGAAGCAATTCACTCGGGTTGGCAGGAAGGTTGCAGGCCATCTCTCGTAGCGTCCGGTCCTGAAAAATGCAATAAGGAGGAAGTCCTTCTTGTCTTGCGATGCTCGCGCGTAATTGCCGAAGACGATTGAAAATCTCCATGTCCATTTTTCGTACGGATGGATGTTCTTCTGTAACATCCTTTTGCTTGGCCGCAACCCGACGAAGCCGAACTCTCTCTTTTCCTGCCATGATCCGGTAGCCACGATCCGTGATTTCGAGCACCGGGTAGCTTTTTCCCCCAATGGCATGTCGACGCGAAATCATGCACCCCTCGGCCATCAACTCCTTGATCCAGTCCTGAACCTGAATCCGGGTACAATCAGAAAGCAACCCGTATGTGGAGAGGCGCTGAAGTCCGAACTGCAACAGCAAACGGTCTTTGGAGCCGGTGAGAACCTTGGCGGCCATGCCCAGACCGAAGCGTCCTTTGAGTCGAGCGACGCCGCTCAGGATCTTGACCGCCAGAACCGGATCGGCCTCATCTCCCTGTGATTTGAACCGGGTACCGGCGGATTTGCAGATGTCGCAGGCGCCACAACCCTCGCCTTTTAGGCTGTCCCCAAAATAGCCGAGTAGAAAGCTGCGACGGCATTCCTGAGTCGTGGCATACCGTATGACCTGATCCATTTTTGCCTGTTCGTAAGCTTTTCGTACCTGAAGTGCCTGGAAGTCAATGTCAAGATTTTTCGGCGCGACGCGCTTAAGCAAGCGCAGGCCGCGGCCGCGGAACGGCGGGATATAGGTCGCTTCCTGGCGGGCGTCCATCTGTGACAGGCAACTTCTCAAAGCTTCCATCGAGAGTCCGGTGGACGCGGCCAGCTTGTGAGGCAAAAACTGAATGCCCTCCCTCAGTTGCTCAGCGCCGTACATTTCTTCCAGGGCGCGAAGCAGCTTTTTCCTCCTGCCGGCCCTGGGGGGGAGTCCGTTCAGGAGTGTTTGGGGCGTCTTGTGAAAATAGACTTCCGCCCGGTTATCATAGCGGTGGAGCCTCAGCACAGTCCCCGCATCTTCGAGGATCTTGATGCATGAAGCCACCGCCATTTCCGATATTTTTTCTTTCCCCATGTTTCCAATTTCACGATAGGTCAACCAAAGCAGGTCCTCGGGACGTTTTCGCAGAGATTCATATATGGCATGTACGACTTCGCTGGGTGGGTAACGGGCTTCGATAAAAAATTCCTGAAGCTTTCTGTCCCCAGGGGCGTATAGCAGCACGCACGTGGCGGGTTCTCCATCCCGTCCGGCGCGACCACTTTCCTGATAATAGGCTTCAATGCTGCCGGGGAAGGCGTGATGGAGGACCATTCGAATGTCTGCCCGGTCAATGCCCATTCCAAAAGCATTGGTGGCGACCACCAGATCCGTTCGTCCCTCCATGAAGCTTTCTTGGACCCTGATTCTTTCCGCCTCCTCCATTCCGCCGTGGTAGGCGCCGGCCTTTGGATGATATCGACGCAGTGCTTTGGCAATACGCTCCACTTTGTTCCGGGTGCCGGTATATACAATCGCACCCCCGGAACAGGTTTCCAGCCGTTCTCTCATATGGCGAAGTTTTTCATGTTCACTTTTGACCCGAATGACCTCCCAGAAAAGATTGCGGCGGTCAAAGCCGGTGATAAATAGTCGTGGCGCCCTCAGTCTGAGGTGCGAAATAATATCGGAACGGACTTTTTCGGTCGCGGTTGCCGTGAGCGCAATGGTCTGGGGTCTGTCAAGGGCGTCAAGGGTCTGGCTGATTCTCAGATAGTCGGGTCTGAAATCATGACCCCACTGAGAGATGCAGTGGGCTTCATCCACAGCCACCATGGAAATGGATCTGTGTTTGAGGATTTGAATAAAACGCCGATTCCGCAGCCGCTCCGGGGAGACATATACCAGCTTGACGTCACCGACTCTCATTCGCTCCAAGGCCGCTTCCTGTTCTTTCACGCTCATCAGGCTGTGGATCGCAGTAACCGGCAAGTCCAGGACGCGAAGGGCATCGACCTGATCTTTCATCAGAGATATGAGTGGGGAAACGACGAGGGTCATACCGGAACTCAGGAATGCAGGCACCTGGTAGCAAAGGGATTTTCCGCCTCCGGTGGGCATGATCACCAGGGCGTCTGAGCCTTCGAGCACCGTTTCCAGGATTTCCTGCTGGCCCGGCCGAAATCGGCTGAAACCGAACACCTTTTGCATAAAGGCAACGGCATTGCCTAAGGGGTTTATCCCGTCATGGCCATCACGCATCGTCGGCGTCTGTTCCATATGCCTTTTTCTTGATTCCTTTCAATATTCCCATCAACTTCACATTGTGGGGATGATCTTTCAGCACTTCTTCCAACAACCTCATAAACCCTGCGACATTGTTTGTTGCTGTGTAGAGTTTTTTGAGTGTGGCTCTTACCCTGAAATCGTCCGGCTCCTTTCGAAATACCTCGCTCAGGGTCTCAATGGCTTCCGGATAGGCCCCGTGGTGGTAATGGCAAAATCCCTCTTGTTTCAAAAAATAGGTATTACTCGGATCGAGCTCCCCAGCGGCATGGAACTCGGCTGCCGCTTTTTTCAACTTACCCGCTTCTTTCAGCTTCTGAGCCAGCAACCCATGGAGCTGGGGGTCTTTCTTTCTTGAGGGGAGATTCAGCACTCTCTCCAACTCTACGATCATTTGCTGACCCTGGCGTTTCAATCCCCTCAATCTAAATACCTCTTTACGAACGAACCCATCATTGGGGTCCAGTTTTCGCACCTTTTCGTAAATATTGAGGGCTTCCTCGGGCTGCTTCAACCGGTTGAGGAGTAAAGCCTTTTCTTTCAGAAAACGAGTGTTTTCTCTGTCTCCCACCAGAGCGGAATCCAGAATTTCAAGGGCTTCCGGGTCCCGTTTCATTCCTTGCAGCGTTCTTGAGATTCGTAGGGTCAGATAGGGCTGCGGATCAAGTTTGGAGGCGTGACGAAAGTATTGTAACGCTTCACTCAGCCGGTTCTCCCGAAAAGAGATCTCTCCGAGGAGATAAAGCCCCTGGGGATACTGGGGGTTTTGTGAAACGATTGCTTCAGCCAGGACTTTCGCTTCGACAAATCTTCCTTGCCTGAGGTAGACTTCCGCCAGGCTCGACCTGAGTAACAATTGGTCCGGTTGCGCATCGATGGCTTCTTTGAGCTCCATCTCTGCAGCCGGGTACTCCCCTCTTTTTCTGAGATCTCTCGCGCGTTCCCATTTGATCCGAGAGAATGGACTCAATGGCATTTTTCCGCCTCACTGATATGACTCCGGCAACTAAATACCTCACCATTGTCATTCCGGCGAACCCCGGATCGGGGTCCGGGGTTCGCTTCGGAAGAAAGAACGGGTTTTACAACAGGATGCTGTCATTCATGCAATTCTATAACATCTTATCCATTGAATTTCATTAATAAATATTGGTGAAACCCGTGCCTTGGAAGCGCAGACCTCCAGGCTTTGGACATCCGTCCAAGTTGAGTAAAACCCTCAGAGTCCGAATCGACGTGCCGCATTTTTTTTCAAGCATTCCATTTTGAGTCTGCCCAAAGGTTTCAGAAAAACGTGTAACCCATCGAATTATTTAAGAATGCTCCAATAAAAACATCTTCCTTTCTTGACTTTGCACACGGCCGGGTGTTAAAAGGACATGGGTGGGAATTCGGATACAGCCCGACAGAGGAGGTGTTAGTAGCGTTGGCCCGGGTTGAAACAGGGAACCATCAGGCAAGGGAAAAAAATCGTACACCCTATGAAGCCCTCTATATTTACCTGTTAAAAGGAATTGTCCATGGCAATGATGAGACGGATCTGGGCCAAGCGTTCCTTGGGAACTGGGTGGAGGATGACAGTTCGTTTCTGTTTTTTTCAAGCCCGGCTGATAAAGCGATAGCGCGATTATTAAAGCTGCGGCCCGAACTGGAATTGATTGATGACTTTCATTTCACCTACGAACAGTGGCAAGGGGAGCGTCTGAAGACATTCAAGGTTGCTGACTTTGTGATCGTGCCCGTTTGGGAGAAAGCGAGGCGGACGGAAGAAGGGCTGCAAATCGTTCTCGATCCCGGCGTCGTCTTTGGCAGCGGCCTTCATCCCACCACCAGGGATTGTTTGAAGGCGCTTGCCTTTGCTTCAGGCCGGCGGCCTTTCAAGCGAGTGTTGGACCTGGGCACCGGCACGGGTATATTGGCACTGGCGGCTGCGCGCAAGGGGGCGGAATCCGTTCTTGCTATCGACCTGAACCCACTTTGTTTGAAAACCGCCAAACACAATGTTGCGCTCAACCGTTTTGATGGGATCATCCGGGTGGCTGAGGGCTCTGCAGAAATGTTTTTGGATGAGCCGGCGGATTTGGTGGTCGCCAATCTTCATTGGGAGATCCTCCACAAACTGATCCAAGAAGCGGGGTTTCTCTCCAGGGAGCGGCTTTTGATATCGGGCTTGATGCGTAGCCGGCGCTCGGACGTGCGGAGGGAATTAAGGGCAAACCGCTTCAAGGTGCTTAAGGAATGGGACCACGACATGACCTGGTTTACGATGTTTGCCGGGAAAGCATAGCTCAGGTCGAAAGGGAAAATGATGTGGTGGTGTCATCTTACGTGGATGCACTCCATCTTTGGGGGTTTTTTTTGGAATCCACAGGCATCAGCTTAAAGCGGAAGCAGATGAGAGGAGTGCTTATGTCGGATAAGGAAAAGGTTGATATTGAAAAACCAAAAGGCCACTATTGCTTTGCTTGCGGCACGGCGAATCCGATCGGTCTTGATCTCCAGTTTTACCGCCGGGGCGATACGGTTTGTTCCGATATTCGTTTAAGCAGATATCATGAGGGATGGGAAAATATCGCACACGGCGGTATTATCTCGACGCTTCTCGATGAGATCATGTCCTGGGCGGTCATGTGTGCAAAGAAATCGTTTTTTGTCACCCGAAAGATGAGTGTAAAGTACATCAAAAACGTGCCCATTGAAAAACCATTGAAGGTTATCGGGATGCTGACGAACGACTCAGCGCCTCCGAAAGTGGCGGCAAGGGCCGAGATCCGTGACGAGGCAGGGGGATTACTGGTTCGGAGTCGCGGGGAATTTATTCTGCTGCCGGAAAAAAATCTCGCTTCGGTGCCTGAGACGTATAAGGAGGAAATGCATGTGTTATTTCAGAGGTTGGGGTGAAGTTGGAGGTAGGCTTCAGAAGCGTTTAAAGAGGTGGTTGCATTCAGTTCGTGAGCCGGGGATCCCAACAAGGCCGATATGACCCAAAAAATTGTCTCGATCGTAAGATATGAGAAGCCTTTGGAGTCGGTTCGAAAGGCGGTTGAGCTCGCACGGGGCTTGGATAATCTTGCCCCCCAGGCAAGAGTCTTCATCAAACCGAATATCGTTTTTTGGACCCGCGCGACGCTTTTTCCCATGTGGGGTGTGATTACCACTTCCCGGGTTGTTGAAGACGTAGTTATCCTCCTCAAGGAACGAGGGGTGGAAGACATAACCATCGGTGAAGGGATGGTAACCTTTGATCCCCGGGACAGAGAGACGCCCGCCCATGCATTTGAAAGCCTGGGTTACAATGTCCTGAAGCGCCGCTATGGGGTAAAGTGTATCAACATTCATGAAAGCGCATTTACGGAGGTTGATTTCGGGGAAGGAATCACGCTTCGGTTGAACAGAGACATGGTCCGGAGCGACTTGCTGGTTGACATTCCCGTGCTCAAAACCCACGCCCAGACGGTGGTCAGTCTCGGAATCAAGAACTTAAAAGGCACACTGGATATCGAGTCCCGAAAGAAATGTCACAGCGCTCACCCGGCCAGGGATCTAAACTCCATGATCGCAAGGCTTCCGGAGGCCATACCCCCCAGCTTCACGGTTGTGGATGGCATCTATTCCAATGAGAGAGGCCCGGGTTTCGATGGGACAGTGCGGCGCAGTAATATCCTGATTGCATCCTCAGACATGCTTTCCGCCGATATGGTGGGCGCAAGCATTCTGGGATATGACCCTTCAGCCGTCCCCCATCTTTTGTTTGCGGCACTTCATCAAGATAGACCGGCGGACTTGTCTGATTTTCAAATCGTGGGGGAATCGCCGGCAAAGATGGCCTCTCCACACCGGCACGATTTCCCCTATGATGAAACCGGAGGGGAAAGCCTTCCTGCGCCCATGAAGCGCATGGGCATCCGGGGGCTCTCCTATCGAAAGTACGATCTGACCCTGTGCACCTACTGTTCCTTGCTGAACGCTTCGATTCTGGCGGGCATCGCCCAGGCCTGGAAAGGTCGCCCATGGGATGATGTGGAAGTGCTGACCGGCAAAGCCATGAAGCCGACGCCGGGAAAACGTCACACAATTCTCATGGGAAAGTGCATCTATCAGGCAAACAAGGAAAACCCTGATATTAACGAAATGATTCCCGTAAAAGGTTGCCCGCCTTCAACGAAGGACATCATAAAGGCATTTCATCGGGCGGGCATCCCTTTGGATCCGGCGGTTTTTGAAGACATGGAAAAGGCGCCGGGGCGGTATATGAAAAAATACCAAGGCAGACCCGAATTTGATCACGCGTTCTTTGAGGTCCAGTGAAAGCGACAAATTTTTCCAAGTATAGATGTGCGGGGTCGGCATCGCTCAGCGGGGCCTATTCATCCCAACCGTGTGCGCCCACCAGGTTGACAAATCGGCATCCGCCGAGGTTTGTTTCCGTAATTCCCCCGTTTCTTTTCGTGATTCGCACCAACTCCTGACTGAATTTATTCCCCACAGGGATGATGAGTCTTCCCCCTTTCGCCAGTTGATCGAGGAGGGGCTGAGGGGCGCTCGGCGCGCCGGCAGTGACGATGATGGCATCATAGGGGGAATACTCTTTCCAGCCCAAGGTCCCGTCAAAACCCTTAAATAAAATGTTGGTATAACCCAATTCCGCAAGGAGATTCCTTGCCTTGACCAGCAGCGCGCGGATTCTTTCAACGGTATGAACCTTGCCGGATAATTCCGCCAAGATAGCTGTTTGGTAGCCGCTGCCGGTGCCGATCTCGAGCACGCTTTCTTCCCCTTTCAATTCGAGGGCTTCCGTCATGAGGGCTACGATATAGGGCTGAGAGATGGTTTGGTTGCTTCCGATGGGCAGGGGATGGTCGTTGTACGCCTCGCCGACCAGCGCCTCTTCGATAAACCGGTGCCTGGGGATTTTCCCCATCACTTCCAGGACCCGAGGGTCTTTAATGCCCCGGGGGATGAGCTGTTTCTTGACCATTCGTTCTCTGGCCAGGCGATAATCCGTGGAACGGACCATGGTAATTCTCAAGAAAGGAAGCAGATTTTTTGGGTTGTGAAACAACTGTAACACATCATTTTTAATCCTGCAAACCGAGGTTGATTCACCGCGGAGTTGCATGGGCCAGGCACCGCCGACAAACTTTTTTTTCCGGGCCTGGAACCGCTGTCTTCATCGGGTTGCGGGGGCGTTTTTTCCTGAAAAAATGTTGATTTTACAATCCACAGCACTCCAAATGGCCGACTTGACAACTGATCTGCCCGGTGGTAATTTCGCCTTCTCTGAATCACCGCTTATCCTATCCGATTGAGAATGTGGATTTCTTGCTTTGCCTGACAAACAGGAACCCCCGGGGGAACGCATGAACTTTCAAGAATTGATTCGGGTCCTTGAAAAATACTGGGCTGATTATGGGTGCTTGATTCAACAACCCTACGACGTGGAAGTCGGTGCCGGGACCTTTAATCCTGCGACACTCTTGAGGGTGCTGGGGCCCGAGCCCTGGTCCGTCGCCTACGTTGAGCCCTCCAGACGTCCTACAGACGGTCGATACGGCGATAACCCGAATCGGCTGGGGCATTATTATCAATACCAGGTGATTGTCAAGCCCTCTCCGATCGATATCCAAGAACTGTATCTCAAGAGCTTGCAAGCCTTGGGGATCGATCCCATGGATCATGATATACGGTTTGTCGAGGATGACTGGGAGTCTCCCACGGTCGGCGCTTCGGGTCTTGGGTGGGAGGTCTGGCTGGATGGTATGGAGATCACCCAGTTCACCTATTTTCAATTGGCCGGCAGCATCAGGCTGGATCCCATATCCGTGGAACTTACATACGGCTTGGAAAGAATCGCCATGTATCTTCAGGAAAAAGACAACGTCTATGACCTCATGTGGAATGACCGGGTGCGATACGGGGATATCCATAAGAAAGGGGAATGGGAGCTTTCGGTCTATAATTTTGAAGTTGCCGACGTGGAAATGCTTTTGAAAAGCTTTGGTATGTATGAACAAGAATCCCTGAAGCTGAGCGAAAACGGACTGGTTCTTCCGGCTTATGATTATTGTTTGAAGTGCTCCCACACCTTCAATATCCTGGAGGCCAGGGGGGCAATCAGTGTTACCGAGAGAACCCATTATATCGATCGGATCAGGAACTTGGCTCGTCTCGTTGCAAAGAACTACGTCGCCCAAAGAGAGGAGATGGGGTACCCGCTCTTGCATCGATGAAGCCCGCAAGCATGTTGTCTGTGTCGGATTTTGAAAAAATATTCGGCTTCAGGATTTTTATTCAGAGGGACGATGGGATGCGGCAGTGCACGGACGGCAGGAACATGGAAAAGTTACAGGAAAATGTCATGCCCGCTGAGTTACTTTTGGAAATAGGAACGGAAGAGATCCCCTCGGGATATCTTGAGAGGGGCCTCAAGGATTTTAGAAGGCTTTTCGAAACTTCTTTAGGAGAAGCCCGGATCGGAGTGGAAGGGAGCCTGCAGGTATTTGGAACGCCCAGACGACTCGTTTTGGTTGCTGAAGGCATCTCAGAAAACCAGGAGGATTTGGTTCAAGAACTCCTCGGTCCACCCAAACGGGTGGCGTATGATGCACAGGGGGCCCCGACAAAGGCCGCATTGGGTTTTGCGCAGCGACAAGGCGTCTCCGTCGAGTCACTGGAGTGCGTGAAGACTCCAAAAGGAGAGTACCTTTATGTGAAACGCCGGATTCCCGGTAGCCTTACGAAGGATATCCTATCGGATGTTTTACCCAAGCTCATCGCAGACATTCCGTGGCCCAAGTCTATGCGCTGGGGGGCAGTCGGATTTCCATTTGTCCGGCCCATTCAGTGGGTTGTCGCCCTTCTGAGAGGTGAAGTCATTCCATTCGAGATCGGGGGTGTCAAAAGCGGTAATACCACGAGAGGGCATCGGTTTATGGCGCCTTCGGCCAGGGAAGTCACCGGGGTTCAAGCGTATCTTCAAGCCATGAAGGAAGGGTTTGTCGTCGTGCATCAGCAAGAAAGAGAAACATACGTGGAGAGAGTGGTCAAGGAAGCCGCCGAAACCGCGGGGGGAAATCCGGCCCACGATCCCGAATTGGTAAGCACGGTGGCAAATCTTATCGAATACCCCTCCGGCGTCTGCGGCGGCTTTGACAAAGCCTTTCTGGATCTCCCCGCCCCTGTCCTCATCACCGCCATGAAAGAACATCAGAAATACTTCGCGGTTTACGACAGGGAACTGCGACTGATGCCTAATTTTGTGGCGGTCAACAATACGGCCGCAACGGACGCGTCCGTGGTACGCAAAGGTCATGAAAGAGTGCTGCGAGCCAGGCTGTCCGATGCAGACTTCTTTTTTAGAGAGGACCGGAAACGGGCGCTTGCGGACCGGTTGGAAGATTTAAAGGGAGTTATTTATCAGGCCGACTTGGGGACTTCGTTTGCAAAGGTTCAGCGTTTTGCCGGGCTGGCTGAGTACTTGGGTGAAAAGATTTCGCCCAAGCGACTCAAGGAGGTAAGAACTGCTGCAGAACTGTGTAAATGCGATCTGGTCACTCACATGGTCACGGAGTTCCCGACCTTGCAGGGGGTTATGGGAGAAGTGTATGCAAGCCTGGAAGGGTATCCGGGTGAAATTTGCAACGCAATCCGCGAGCACTACGCACCCGAAAGGGCCGGCGGCGAGCTTCCCCAATCAGAGATCGGGGCCATCGTCGGGTGTGCCGACCGCATGGATACGATTGTCGGCTGCTTTGCCGTCGGTTTGGAGCCCTCAGGCAGTTCGGATCCTTTTGCCCTCCGAAGGCATGCGCTCGCCGTCATTCGGATCATGGAAAAAATGGGTTGGGATCTTTCGCTTGAGGAATTCATCCAAACGAGCATATCGATATTACAGAAGGAGATTGCGTCAAACAATGACATGCTGTTTTCCAGAGTCAGAGGGTTTTTTAGAGAGCGCTATAAGCAAATGATGCTGCGGTTGGGCTATGACTCAGACCTGATTGAAGCTGTGATTTCGGTGGAGTTTGATCGAATCCATCAATTGCACACCCGGATTGATCAGCTCAAACGGTTCGTCTCGGAATCAAAAGAATTTCAGGAACTGGCGTTCACCTTTAAAAGAATCATCAACATACTCAAAAAACAGGCGGTCCCGTTCGAGGTGGACCCGGGTTTTTTCAAAGAAGACTGTGAATCGGATTTGTGGGAGATTTATCAGTCGCTGAAAGACGAGGTCCACGACTGCTTGGAAGAAATGAAATATTATGAGGCGATGCGCCTGCTGGGCAGACTTCGGAAGCCGGTGGACGCGTTTTTTGACGGCGTGGAGATTCTAACGAAGGAAGATGAGGCTTTGAGGGCGAACAGGGTAGGGCTTTTGCAGCATCTGGCAAAGGTGTTCCTGCGTGTCGCGGACTTGTCCAAGTTCTCCATTTAATTTATACCAAGAGTGAGCGGTTCAGGTTTCTTTACCAGAATATACAAATCACCCTCATGCTTCATATGCCCGGCAGCCACCTCGGCAAACGGGCCGCTTCCCCAGTAAAAATCAGCTCTTCCCGCTCCTTTGATCGCGCTGCCGGTGTCCTGGTTCAAAACAAACCTGGAAAATTGCCGCCAGTCCGTAATTTCGCCCGCCGCGTTCACAACCGGCTTTCGGCACGAAACAAACGCGAGCGCGCCTTTTGGAAAAAGTCTCGAATCAAGGGCAATGGATCTGCCGGGTGTAAGCGGCACATTGATGTTGCCCAGCGGACCGCTCTCCAGGATGCGAAAGAATACATAGGAAGGATTGTGATTGAGGACTTCGCTCAGGATTTCGGGATGTTTGGTGAGATGCCGCCGAATGCCCTGCATGGACATTTGATCTCTCTCCATATAGCCTTTGTCAAGTATGTATTTTCCGATGCTTCTGTAGGGTCGCCCATTGGATGCGTGGTATCCCACAGAAACACTTTCGCCACTCGGCAATGTGAGTCGGCCCGAACCTTGGATATGAAGAAACGTTACGTCCAAGGGATCTTTCATCCACGCGAGTTCAAGATCTCGCCCCGCCAGGGCCTTTTCTTCGTCAATCTGTTCCCGTGAATAATATGGCAGCACTTTTTCATCCTGGATTCTCGCGAGAATACTCTCTCCTTCAAACTTCTCATTGAAGCGCGACAGATCAATTCGAATGATGTCATCCGGTTTCGCATAGATGGGATACTTGTACGTTTCATCCGCTGTGAGGCTCCCCGGGTACGCCGGTTCAAAATAGCCTGTGAAAAGGACCTTCTTGTTTCCCGATCCCCCGGCGGCGCGATACACACGGAAATGCTTCCGAATCGCCGCATCCAATTGTTCCGGTTTCAGATGCTTTTCTATAAGTTCCAAGAAGAATTGCTGGCTATCTCGGACCTGATCGCAGGTAAATGTGTGAGGTCCATAGTGAAAGGTTCTATCGGGGTCGAGCCGGGCGAGATATTCAAGGTCTCTCCGGATCGCCAGGGCCAGAGACTCCATATCCGTGTCGTCCTGAAATGTCGGATAGAAAAAGCGAACGGGTCGAAGGGCCTCTTCAGGTCGCTGCGCCTCCTTCTTGAGTGCGGGATAGCAGCCCAAAAGACATGTGGCAATCAGCAAGTGGAGGGATTTTTGTAGTATGGTTTTGAAGGTCATTTTTAAATCCGATGCTGGGTTGGGGTTATTGAGACATCGTGTAACGCTTGGTTCCTCGGGGTTGATTTAACCGATTTAGTAATATAGAATTTTCATTTTTTCAAGTCACCGGCGTTTTGAAATCGGGAAAAAAGAACGTATCAAACTGTTGCGTTTAGACCCTAGCGCTGTGTTGTTTTTGACACATTCTGCGTCCCAAGCCGGAAAGCCATCTTGTCCCAAAATTTGGGTTGTTAAAATTCAGCAAATAAACTTGATAATATCGTAACTTATCAGCACTGCGTTGAAAAACGGGGCCGTTTTTCCTTTAAGTGACTGAAAAAACTGAGTTTCAATTTAACCCAGGATGAAGAAAATGGTGGTTTGCGACCTTTTACCAGTTCATAAAACTTGAACAGACACGGACGCAATTGCTCGTTCCTCGACATGAATTTCCTTTTGGCATGCGGTATGCTATCAATGTCCGAATCAAAATTATGAGCCGACAAAATTGGGAGTGAAATGTGGACTATAGACAACGGACATTGATGCATGCGGTGAGCTGCACAGGTATTGGGCTTCATACGGGAGAGAAAGTCAAGCTTTGCATCAAACCCGCCCTATCCGACAGCGGAATTCGATTTGTAAGAACCGACTTGGAAAATCAACCCGGCGTAAAGGTCCACTTCGATAATATATTTGACACCACCCTTGCCACGACCATCGGGACGAATGGCTGCAAAATTTCGACCGTAGAGCACTTGATGGCGGCTTTTTTCGGCCTGGGCATCGGCAATGCGGTTGTGGAGCTCGATGGGCCGGAGGTTCCCATTATGGACGGTAGTGCCGCCCCTTTTGTTTTTCTCATCAAGAGCGGGGGCATCCGGGAACAGGAAAAACCAAAACAGTTCATCGTGATTAAAAAACCCTTCAAGATTGACGATGGGAATCGATCCGTTTGTATATATCCTTCAAAAGAGCTCAAGATCACGTATATGATCGATTTTAAGCATCCCCTTCTTCGGAACCAGGAATACGAGATGACTTTTTCCGGCAAGGATTTTGTCAGAGAAATCAGCACGGCTCGAACTTTCGGTTTTCTGAAGGATGTGCAGACCCTCAAGGAGAACGGGTTCGCCAAAGGCGGTTCGCTTGACAATGCAGTCGTCATTGACGATTTCCGGATTCTCAATGACGATGGATTAAGATTCGAGGATGAATTTGTAAGACATAAGATTCTTGATTTTATCGGGGACATTGCGATTGTAGGGTGTCCAATTATCGGCCATTTTGTCGTTAAAAAGTCGGGCCATTTCTTGAACCAATACATGCTAAAGAAACTGATGAAATCAAAGAAGCATTGGAAGATGTTGAGTTTCGAAACTCCTGAGGAATTTACCGGGACCAGCGTAAGACTGCCCAGATTTGGTACGCTCAAGCCATTGCCCGCCTGAAACCCTCCCTCTGCATCGTGAAAATTCGGCGCCGGCGCCTTCCCCTGCGGTTTAGGCGGATCCCGCCGAAGTTTTCCTGTGGGGCGCTTCAACAACCCGAGGATGTCGACCTATCAATATCGACGCATCTTACGACGCGGGCCGTCACCTCTCCCTTAGAGGTCTGATCCGAAAAATGTCGCGATGCAGGAAACCTCATCCTCCTCTGGGTGAATGTAGCCGGCCGACGGCCCTCCACGAGTCGGAACGTTTGCTTTTTGAGACGCTCCCTTCAATATAAGAAGACCGTCGAAAAGGAAATCACTCATTGGTTTTACCTCCCCATTCAGCCGGGCCGCACTCGGTTCCAAC
>JAWOGN010000253.1:0-3935 GCA_046496815.1 Desulfatiglandaceae bacterium | reverse complement strand
GCGCGCCGTGTATCTCTATCAATTCAAAACCTGCTTCAACCGCTCTTTGTGCGGCGTCCCCAAATTTCTCTACGAGCTGCTGAATGCCGGAGATCGTCAACGGATTCACGGGCCCCCGTATGACCGGACAGGGAAGGGGAGATGGGGCGACCGGCTTCTGTTTGATCACTTTTCCCGATGTTTGTCGACCCCCGTGATGGATCTGGACGGCAGGCACCGCACCTTCCGACTTCATCGCCTCGGCGATTCTAGAGAGGCCGTCTATGAAACGGTCGTCGTATATCCTGGCCTGGTGTGGGGAGACAATGCCTTCCGGGGAAACAGCGCATGCTTCCACGATCACCATGGCCGGTCCACCGGCGGCCCTGCGCCGATAGTGCTCAACCGTACGATCCGTGATGGATCCGTCATCCTCTATCAAAAACGAGGCAAGTCCCGGCATTACTATTCGGTTTGTGAGTTCACAGTGTTTGATCTGAAATGGGGAAAACAGGCGTTTCATGACGCTTCCTTACTCGAGTTTTTGCATGAATTTAGCGCTCTGAAAGGGTGGGTTGGGGGCCGTTGGGATCTCTTTGAGAAGGCTGCAACACAAACTCTACACTACATGTCGAACGCCCCCATACCCGAAATAAGGGGCACGGTGCAGGCAGAGAAGACCTCAGGTGCGCAAGAGATTTTCCTCCGGGGCTGTCCTGGAATGAATTTTAAGGCCTCGCTGCCGTTCCCTGGAATGAGGGAAGCATTTGCAGCCTTCTCAAAGAGATCCCAACGGCCCCCTTTTCCCATATTGGGATTTTTGAAAGCGCTAAAGTGATACAAAAATTATAATATAAACGTTTCTTTTTCAAATTATTAGAATAGAAATTAATTATCTCAAAACATTTATGACGTCAAGTAGGAAAATTAGTAATGCCGGGGGCAGTGAGCCGGTCAATGCGGAAGATTGTTGGTGGGTATCCGATTTAAGAGGTCTTACTTGAACGGATCCCACCGTACCGTCTGCTGCTCGTAGGACGGCGGGTATTGCTGCAGGAAAAGATCATAATAGTAAAGCTCCTTAAACGATGCAAAGGGCATTCCGTAAGCCGCCTTGGGCCGTTTTCCAATCTCCTCGGTCTCAACGATCGTCGCAATAATATCGTCCAGGATGTCGTCCATGCCCACTCCCATGGAAAAGCGCAGTTTTTCACGGTTGGCGATCTGCTCGGGCAGCATATCTCGAAAAGCCTCACGTAAAATGAACTTTTCGATTTGCATTTCACCGTAGATTTTCCAATCCATCGGGATCTTGCGGCTGAAGGCAACCACACGCGCGTCGAGAAATGGGACCTGGTAATCGATGCCATTGGCCATCCACCCGCGATCAAGACGCCTCAGGGCCGTGTTATAAGCGATATCCAGCAGCTTACGGGCCAGCCGTTCTCGCTGTTCGGAACCTTTGACCTTGGGATTCTTTAAAACCATGCGGTAACCGCCGAAAAGCTCATCGGAGCCTTCGCCGACCATTACGCTGTTGGAATGCTGCTTGACCATTTTGGAGACGAAGTAATTTGCGATCAGACCACTGATACAATCCTCGTCGAAACTTTCCAAAAACCAGACGGCATCGGGAATGAAACCGGTAATATCCTCGTCGGTGATATTGTATATGCGGTGCTCCAAATCCAGAAATTCGGCCATCAGCTTGGCGTTTGCCAAGTCCGGACCGGGAGCCCTGGCGATCGTGCCCGTGAAAAGGACCAGATTGGGGTTATATTGTTTGGCAATGGCAGCCACAATGGAGCTGTCTAAGCCCCCGCTCAACGCAATTGCCCCGACGCCGTCCGTGCGAATGCGCACCGCCTCGATCACCAGCTCCCGCAAAACCTTGGCAGCTTCTTCCAGGCTGTCGCCCACCTCGGGCACTTCGGGTTGAAAACCAGCGAAGACCTTGAGCCCCTTCTTGGAGCTGAAAATGCAGCCGGGCGGCAGTTCCTCAACCCCGAATTGGACGTGATCGACAAGCCCCTTCATCTCCGTACTGAAGTAGAACAAGTCGTTAACGCGTCCGAAAAACAGGGGCCGTGCACCGACATGATCCCGTGCAAGCACGACTTCTTCATCCTTTTCCACAATGGCGCAAGAAAAGCTGCCGTCGAGCCGGGAAAAGCAGTCCCGCTCATATGTATCGTAATACTCCTTGAAAAGATCCAGATCGCTCATTCCCTCGGGACGATCATTAAACAGCTCGCCGTCAAAAAGGATGTAAGGTGCTTCACCCAGGGAAGAACAATGGGTCCGACGGGGCGACAAATTTATCTCATTGGCTCCCACCGCACCGCGGTCGTCATAAAGCGTACGCACCACGGAATTGTCCGTACCGCGGTGGCGCATCAATCGCAGCATTTTGCGCAATTGCCCGGTGCTGTCGATGTCAAGTTTTCCATGCTGTGAAATAATGCCTGCAATACTGGCCATTCTGATCACTCCTTTGGGTTCTTGTTTGCATTTTAAAAATCAACACATTGGATACGGCGCAAACCCCCAAGTATCCAAACAGGGATACCTTTGTTTCATAGCACGCTTCGGCGCCGGCCGCAAGCAGCATACAACTGTAAGATTTCACAATGGCGTCAAAAGATGAAGCAAGGGGTTGAGAAAGGCAATCGGGAATTTCGAACCCTAACCGATTTCAAGGAAGATGGGAAATGGCGTCGGTGAACCCGAAAAACGAATGCTTACCAAAGGGGACCGTGAATCCCGGGTTTGTTTTAGAAATGTAGAACAGATAGACATTTTCAGCAAAAAGTGCTATTCTTCCGGTCACTTTCACCCAATCTGTCTCCCTCCGAAGTGATCCCGATTCTTAACCGTTACTTTGAAGCGATGCTCAAGGTTATTGCGAGTTATCGGGGAACCTTAGATGAACTGCAGGGAGACGGCATCCTTGTGTTCTTCGGAGCACCTTTAGTGGCTCTGTATACTTCATATGTCAGATCCCTGACCGGCCCCAAAACCTCGGGTAGTAACTCTGCGAATTTACCCAGCTGATTCATGCGAGTATTATTCAACTCCGTCTGACTTTCTGCCATGATACCCTCACTTTCTAAAAACCTGGCGGATATGATGCACTTTCTAAATGCCGGGGTTGTTCAGTCTGTTTAGCACGGCATCCGTGAATTGCTTCGTATTCGCCTGTCCGCCAAGATCCGCTGTTAGTACCTTACCTTCTCCCGTCACCGCTTCAAGGGCAGTCATGAGACCCCGGGAAGCCCCCGTTTCTTCCAGAAACTCCAGCATCATGACCACGGACCACAACAGGGCCATGGGATTGGCGATACCCTTACCGGCAATATCAGGGGCTGAACCATGGACCGGTTCGAACATGGAGGGGAATCTTCTTTCAGGGTTGAGGTTTGCGGAAGGCGCGATCCCGATCCCACCGGCCACAGCCGGGCCAAGGTCGGAAAGAATGTCCCCGAAAAGATTGCTGCCCACAACCACATCAAACCAGTCCGGATGCTGCACAAAGTGAGCGGTGAGAATATCGATATGGTATTGATCGGCAATCACATCCGGATACTCTTTTGAAACGGCGGCAAAACATTCATCCCAAAACGGCATGGTGTGAATGATGCCGTTGGACTTGGTTGCCGAGGTGACGTGCCTTTTGGGTCTGGTTCGCGCCAACTCGAAGGCATAGCGGATGACGCGGTCGATGCCTCGGCGGGTAAAGACGGTTTCCTGGATAGCCATCTCTTGGTCGGTGCCTTGAAACAGCCGTCCGCCGATTTCGGAGTATTCCCCCTCGTTATTCTCCCGCACCACGCAGAAATCAATATGCTCCGAGGTTCGGTTCGCCAGGGGTGAGCGGATGCCCGGCAATAACCTCACCGGTCGTAAATTGACGTACTGCTGAAATTGGCGACGGATGGGAATGAGCAGGCCCCACA
>JAWOGN010000213.1:0-6140 GCA_046496815.1 Desulfatiglandaceae bacterium | reverse complement strand
GTGTGAGACCACCCGTGTTCAGCCAAGCTGACAAAATATCCGAGCGCAGGAAGTAACTGGCCCAGGCTATGGATTGGGCCCATCCTGCGACCGAGACTCAGATTCACTCCCTCTTGAGAATACAGGATTTCCAGTTTTTTGCGAGGGTAGGGGGGGTAGCGGGGGGGCCCCCACCCGGCTCCTCTACAATGCGCCCTAATGCCTCAATAGGGGGCAGGCACAGATTTTTTGGAAGATTTTTTGCCCACCTTCTTTACCGAACCCTATCGAAGCACGAGAAATACGACCTGCAGCCCGCGGGCCTTCGGCCCGCCGCTATAAATGGCCCCATCTCTATGTACAACTCTGTGTACGCAGGCCTGCCAAGAAGAATTACAACGCTGAGCAAAGCGAAGGGCGCTGTTCGTTTAAAGCTGTGGCGGATGAGTTAGGTTCTAATACTCTGTTGATGATAATCCTCTGCCCGACAGGGTTTTTTTAGCATGACAAGCGAACTTCAACGGAATGGCGGTGCACCCGAAGGGTTGACACCTTCGGAATTTGCTTCGTTCGCCATTTCTTCTGTGATATGAGTCAGGCATGAGGCTCGGCAGGGTTCCGTTCCGCGTTTGGCGAGGTTGGGTCTGGCAAGGTAGGGCATGGATAACACGCCGATGTCCGCATAATTCAAAAGGAAGGTGGTGTGATGCCCAAAAATCTAGAAAAAAGCCTGATGTGTTGCCGCACATCAGGCTAAGTGAGCCGTTTGAATACCCTTTCGTCCTAAGGTTTTCGTGAAGGCCCATAGAGATTATGATAGAAGTAAAATCTCCTGTCAAGAGGCCTTCCGTGTTCAAGCGGTTGGCCCTTTTTTGTGGGGCGAACGGCGCTGGCACCGAGCCGTTTTCCTGCGACGGTTTTCGCCCCCCATTGTCATTCGCAGGAAAAGACGGGAGATGAAATATGGGATATTTTCCAAATGGAACGACTATCCAGATCTACATGGATAAAATCTGTGAAAGTTGCATCAGCTTTCGCAAAGATGAAGGTCCGGCACACCTGCCAGGATGCCCGATCCTTGTCCTTCATATGACTGAATGGGGGGACACCCCGGAGCGTGAGTTGAAGCAAATCAGAAATTGGTTCATCCCACGGAAGGGGAACAAAAATCTCCCATGCCGAATGTTCATCGAGAAGGACCTTCAGGAGGAGGAAGATGAAAGTCCACTATATCCTTAGACACTCTCGGCTGAAAAACGGACATAAGAAAGTGGTCAAAGAGAAGCGGATAAATGAAGGCAGCTGCGCCCTTACGTGCTCAGAGCGCCTCAGAATCGTACTTTTTTCGCTTTTGGTGGTTGTTTTACACCTTCCCAACTGAGATTGTTGAAATTTGGAGCTGTATATGCCAAATACGCAAATACACGGTTATTAAAAATGGGGTGGTGGGAGAAGAACGTGCGGGTTTCCCTCACGGCTGCTGCGGGTGTTATGCGGATTCGCTTGACTTGGGGCGGTGATCGAATATGATATCTGAAATCCTAGCGGGGCTGGGTTGTTCTCAATGTATCTAAGCTTTGGCGGTATATAATTTTCTTAGTATGATAACTCAGGGCATTGGGAGTCGGATATCATTACGAAGTGATGATATCGAGATCCATATATTCAACTGTTCTGTCTTTATGGGCAATCGTCCTTGCGCGTTTTAAATGCCCAATACGGTCATGCAGGAAGATATGGAATTGGACGAAACATCATCTCGTAATCATTTTCCTGAAAAATGTTTGGAGTGTGCTAAGTCATCCAAACCATTCATTCATGGTAGGTGCCGCTTCTGCCAGGATTTAAGTTTTCAGGAAGAAGTGCTTTGTTATCTAAATCGGTCAACACAAAATCCTGACTTTTTTGAATGCCATGCTTTTCAGCCGTTGCTGAAACTGGTTGCATCGTCCGGACAGGAAACTCATTCGGAGCTTAAAGCCCAGCTTGCAAAGATTACCATAGAAAATCTCCTTGATTCCGATAAGGTAAAATATCAAAGGGCGTTAGCTCTGCAGAAATTGGCCCGCAATCCCGACGATGTGATGCTTGAGATAAAGTACCATTTTGCTTGGAACGTTATTGGTAGAAGACCAATGTTTGCGGAGCCGGCGCTCACTATTGATTTCATCAGTGACACGATTACGACTTGTAGCGATGCAGTGGGTGGTTTTGCCAGTCTCCTTTGGTTGGCGCCAGACCATTTACATTTATACGTGGAGTCAGATGGGGAAGTATCTCCGGATAGTATGGCTCAAAAAATCAAACAGTCATTAGAAGCCCCGATTCTTGAAAGGTTCCCTGATCTTATTGCAGCTCCACAAGTCGAAAAAAGGCTGTGGGACGAAGCTTACTTTGTAGAAACCATAGGCTGAAACAGAACAAGGGCACATACTTTAACAAAGAGGCTTGGACAGCTGCAAAATTTCCCAAATTTGAAAAAAAACGTAGCATTTGAATAGGTTCCCTGCTTGTAGGTGATGCGGAGACGGTAAGGGTATCTCAAGCATACCCTCATACTACTGAGCATCTGAGAAGTTGGAATATCTAGCCACCGATCGGCGCTTCAAGCAGTGCCTTCCAAGTATGTCAAACCAAGCACGGGAGATCTCGACAGCTCAAATCCACAAGCAGGAACAGCCGGTCGCCTACGGCTCCCGTTCCACCTCATGCTTATTGCACAAGACAGAGGCCGGATTTATGTGCCGCCAGAGGTGTCAATGTTATTAACTAACTCATTGAATGATAAAGGTGGAACGATGAATGAAAAACCGAGGGATTTAGACGAACGGACAAAGGCATTCGCATTGAGGATAATTCGGCTCTATGCCAGCTTGCCTAAAACAACAGAGGCTCAAGTGATCGGGAAACAGGTCTTACGTTCGGGGACCTCGGTGGCGCACATGTGCGGGAAGCTATCGGCGGGATGTCCGAAAAGGATTTTTCGGCAAAAATGATCATCGCTTACAAAGAAGCACGCGAAACACATTATTGGTTGAGGTTGTTGCATGACGGCGAATTTATCGACCAAGCAGCGTTTGAATCTATCATAGGAGATTGTGATGAACTTTTGAAATTGCTCGGATCGAGTACCAAGACATTGAAAACCAAAATTCGTAATTCGTAATTTCTAATTCATAATTGTTCCGGGAATAAAGGCAGATACAGATGAGCGAACCCATCCATTACCATGAAGGCAAGTTTCCACCCAGGGATCTGGAGTGGGCAAGGCTTGTGCCGATGATTGGACCGGCAAGTGCCGCAGTCGCCCGCTACGACGGGATGCTGGCGGCTATTCCCAATGCCCATGTCTTGTTGAGTCCTCTCACTACTCAGGAGGCGGTGCTGTCCTCACGCATCGAAGGTACTCAGGCCACCATGGGCGAAGTGTTGGAGTACGAGGCCAGCGGAGAGGTCAAGAAGCCCACTACACCGAAAGAGGCAGACATTTGGGAGATCCTCAATTATCGCAAAGCGATGCGAAAAGCTACCGAGATGCTGGAAGATCTGCCTCTGTGTCAGCGTATCATCTTTGAATGTCATAGGGTTCTGCTCGACAGCGTGCGCGGGCACGGTAAATCCCCGGGCCATTATCGCAAGATTCCGAATTGGATCGGTCCGAAAGGCTGTTCCATTGAGGAAGCGAAATTCGTTCCTATCGCCGCCGATAAACTGCCGGAAGCCATGTCACGCTGGGAAAAATATATTCATGAAGACGCACCGGACAGGCTGATTCAACTGGCCCTGCTACACGCTGAATTCGAGGCGCTTCATCCTTTTCTGGACGGAAATGGTCGGCTTGGACGGATGTTGATCCCTCTTTTTCTGTATCAAGCGAAAATTATCCAGCAGCCGATGTTTTACATCAGCGCTTATCTGGAAAGCCACCGCGACGAATACTACGAACGACTTCTGGCCGTTTCCCGCGATCACGACTGGAGCGGTTGGTGCGCCTTCTTCCTGAACGTTCTCCGGATACAGGCGGAGGAAAACCTCACCAAGGCCCAGGCCATTCTCGAACTCTACAACCGGATGAAGACCAGTTTTGCCGAATTGACCCACTCTCAGTATGCGATTCATACTCTGGACTGGGTTTTTGAACGGCCTATTTTCAAGAGTTCTGATTTTGTGCGCTCGGCCCATATTCCCAAGCCGACTGCTCAACGAATATTGAATCTTCTCAAGTCTGAAGGAGTCCTGCGGGAAATCCGGCCCGGCAGTGGTCGGCGCGCCGCAACTCTCGCTTATCCTGAACTGTTGAATATCGCGGAGGGCTACAATGCATTTTGAGTCTCACTGGTTCGACACAAGCCAATTTGTGAATCATAAATTAAAATATATGATACACAATGCGTTTTGTTGTTATTCGGTGAGACACAAAGGAAATTCAACGGCCCAAGCCGCCCTTCCTGCCGGACAGCCGTAGATAATAAAGAATAAAGGAGTAAATAGGGCGGGAATAAAGCTTTTGCAATTCATCCTTCCGCATTCATCATTCATAATTTCGGAGGCAACATGGCAAAAATATCCGATGTGGTCAAACTGAAATCCGGTTATGCCAATTTTGTTGAGCTTAAAAGCGCCTTTGAAGCGGCCCAGGAAAACGCCGACCGCATGGCCATGTACCGCCCGACCAAGGCCCACCGTGTGGCGTTCGAACGCATTTGCCGGGGGCTCTATCAGCCCAACGACAAGAAATTCTATTTGCTCAGCGGCTCCTATGGAACAGGTAAGTCGCACCTCTGCCTGATGACGGCCAATGTGCTGAGCCGGTCGAGCGGTGACCCGGAAATTGCCGGGTTTCACGAGAACTACGCCAAGCTCGATCCGGAGAAGGCCAAACTGCTGAAAAACATCCGCAAGGACGGTCAGTACCTGGTGGCGATCTGCGACTACCACTCGGGGCGTCACTTAGAGGATGTGGTGATGAAAGCGGTTTTCGATGCTTGCAAGGCCAAGGGGCTGGATGCCGGCGTGGAAACGGAGTTCGACGAGGCGGAACGTCAGCTCGCCGAGTGGGAAAAAAAAGGAGACAAAGGCGGCATACGCAATTTTTACGTGGACTTCGGCAAGGGGGTCGAAGCGGTCGTACCCGGACTCACCGTTGATCAGCTTCGCGCCCAGCTCAAGGACTACGATTCGGACGTGCTGAACAAATTCCGCACCGCGTTTAAGGAAATGATGGGCGGTGTTGCGTTTCAGGCTCGGTCCGGCAACCTGATTCCCATACTTCGAAAACTGGTGAAGAGCCAGGCATTCAAAGAGCGGTTCAAGGGGCTGGCCATATTCTTTGACGAATTTGGATTTACCCTGGAAAAAGCAGGCTATTCAAAGGACATCCTGCAGGGGTTCATGGAGATCATCTGTAAAAATGAACCCAACGTTCTGTTCGTCGGATGCATTCACAAAGATTTCAAATCCTACGCCGACCGCTTCAGCAAAGACGACGCGGCCGTCATGAGCGCCCGCATCACCCAGGTAGACCTGCTCAACGAAGGCATCGAGGAGATCATCGGGGCCATCGTAGAAACCGAAAAGGATAGCGTTGCCTGGAAGGAAGAAAGCCCCCATCAGTGCTATAGAGCCTAAGCTCTGCGTAGCTTGCCGCCGCGACCGAATCGTCCTCCTTTCAAAAACAGGGCAGTGACGCTCCATTTTTTTGCCCCCCCATGTGCCGCTATCGCTTTGTGGCAGAATCCGAATCGTGCCTTTCCAGCCGAAAAGCCCCGCCTCGATGAAATCGTTCCGTCTGGATAAAGAATTCAAGATTTTGGCCAGCCCTGTCACTGAAGCCTGTCTGGGGGGTGAGAAATACGATGTATAGCCCGTGGGCCTTCGACCCTCCGCTACCAACCCGTTAGTTCATTAATGGCATCCAAATTATCGTGGGCAAGGATATAGGCCTGCTTTTTTTGGACATTGTCACGTGCCGGGGGCTGCTGGTCAAACCTAAAGTGTGAAACCTATGTCAAACACCTCGTGACAGGACGGGCAGATGAAAAGCCACTTGGTAATGTCGTCCACTTTCTTGAACATAGAGTGAAAACCGTCTTGATATCCGCATGATGGACAGATTTTAAATTCCTGTCGCAGCTTAACACTTTGAACTTCGTAATCCATGC
>JAWOGN010000211.1:0-15685 GCA_046496815.1 Desulfatiglandaceae bacterium | reverse complement strand
GCCGAGTTCTTTAAGATTGCCTTTATCCGCATAGTGGACCCTGAAAAATCCTGTCTGCCCATCATTCACTTTGTACGAAAGCACATCGCTCCCGATGTCGGTCTCCCCATTTCTGCTTTCGAGAAGCATCGAAATGGATTTCTCCGCTCCCCCACGACAAAATAAGCGGATCTTCATGGGGATGATCCATTTCTGTTCCGATTCGTGAGGGAGGTAGGTAAACCGCTTTTGAGTGAGGATCAGCTTTCCCCCATCTCTTCTCACTTCGACCATGGGATAACCCGGTTGTTCGATCCAGGACTTCATCATTTTGCTTATGGGCTTTTCAGAAACCTGTTCGAAGGATCTCCAGAGGTCCCGGCTTGACGCACACGCATAGGCATTGTCCGACAAGTAACGCCTCAGGCCCTCCCTGAATCGCGCATCACCGATATGGCCGTTGACCTGTCTTAAAATGCTTCCGCCTTTGTTGTAAATAATGGGGGCGGTACTCGCATTGATCACGACATGTTCTCCACCGGGAATCTCTATGGGAAAGGTGTCTCGCAATCCGTCCCGTTCGAGCGCGCCGGCGGTCTGGCCGTTCACGAATTGCTGCCAAACATCCCACTCCGGAAAGTAATGGCGCACCACCCCATATCCGAAGTAGGTGGCGAAGCTTTCATTCAACCAGAGGTACTTCCAATCCACGGGTGTGACCAGGTTCCCAAACCATTGATGCGCAATCTCATGGGCAATGACCTCGCAGATGCTTTCCTCACCGGCTTTAGAGGTCACCCCGGGAAAATGAAGCAGCAAGTTTTCACGAAACGTGATGGCACCCCAATTTTCCATCGCGCCGAAAGCGAAATCGGGAATTGCGATGAGATCAAGCTTGGGAAGCGGGTATTTGATCCCAAAGTATGCTTCACAAAAATTCAAGGCTTTTCTGCCGAATTCAAGGCCGAATTGCGCATATTGTTTCATACCGGGCGTAGTCGCCACCCGGACGCGTCCATCAACCGGATCCTTCAAGAATTCAAATTCGCCGATCCCGAAGAAAACAAGATACGTAGACATTTTCGGCGTCTTCTGAAAAATAACCGATTTTTTGCCCGCTTCGACGGACCGTTCCTCGATGATGGGGCCGTTGGATATGGGCGTCAAATCCTCACGCGCAATCATTTCAACCTGAAATGTTGCTTTCTGCATGGGATGGTCAAAGCATGGAAAAGCGCGCCGTGCGTCGCTTTCCTCAAACTGCGTCACGGCGATGTAGTTCACCTTCCCCTGACGCGTGTAAGAGCTACGGTAAAAGCCCGCCATCTTGTCATTGATACGACCTTCGGAATCGATCCTGAGTTTAAGGCTGCCCGCCCGCTCATCCGGCAGGAAAACGATCATTTCTTCTTTTTTTGGATCCATGGAGAAGGTGCAGTCCACAAAACCTGTTTCCGTTTTGACTGCGCAGCGCCGGACCGCCAAATCGAGCGCATTCAGTCTGATTTCCCGGACCGACCTTTCAGCTTCCAACCATATCTCCGTGGTGCCTGAGAATGTGAAGCGTTCAAGGTCGGGCACCAGTTTTATTTGATAATGTATCGGTTTCACATCAGGCATTATGTGTCCTTTGCTTCATCCCAACGAAGCGCTTGCGCCCATTTTCCGTTTGCGCACCTTGTCCTTGATTCGGTTGATATGGCCACGCCCCAACCCTTTTACCTCGCATCCCAGCTCGAAGTAGCGCTCGATTTTCACGTCATCCAGAATACCGAAACAGTCCACCACCGCCAAAGGGGCACCTGCCATCCGGACGACGTCATCGGGGTCGAGTTTCAGATAGGGTTGGTGCCGAACCGCGATGACCACCGCATCGGAGCCTTTGAGGGCCGTTTCCAAGTCGTCCGTCATCCGAAAATGACTCAGGTCTTCTTGATTCCGAAAAAACCTTGACCAGCTTTTACCCACCGCCGGATACGTCTCCTGTTTTTCAAGCTCCCACCAGTGCCGCACATAGGGGTCATGGGCTTTCACTTCGGCACCCATTTCGGTCAACTTCCGGGCAACAATCTCCGAACCGCTGTATCGGGTGTCCCCCACATCTTCCCGGTATGAGACCCCGAGGAGGGTCACTTGCGAAGCCGCCACAATTCGACCCATATTCCTGAGGGCGTCCCGAACCAGTTTGGCTGCGTGCAATCCCCGGGTATCATTGATATTGATCGCCTCCGGCGTAATCCGAAAGATGTCGTCCTCAAAACCCATTAGGTGCCTGTCGGCCCAAATGCCCAGGCCCCCGTCCTTGGGAAGACAATACCCGCCGATGCCCGGTCCCGGGAAAATGATGTTGTTGTGCGTGGGGCGAACCTTGATGGCATGGATGACCTTGATGAGATCAACGCCGTTGGTCTCCGCGAACTGGCACCACTCGTGGAGAAACGCCAGGATGGTGGCCCGGTAACTATTTTCCACGATCTTGCAGGTCTCGCTTTCAATGGGCCTGTCCAAAACGGTCAACGGATGTTCTTCCACATTGATAACATCGCCCAAGAATTCGGTTACCTTTTCGCGGGCTTTTTCATTGATCCCGCTGCAGACCCGCCAAAAATCCCGGACAGAGCTTACATAGTTCCTTCCCGGCATCACCCTTTCGAAGCTGTGGGAAAGCAGCGGTTCTTCTTCAATGCCCCGGGATCGAAACGCCTTTTTTACAAGCGGATAGGCCACGTATTCCGTTGTGCCGGGGGGCACCGTGGTTTCTATTAACACCAGACAGTCGGGGGAAATTTTTTCTCCGATTATTTTGAAACTGGCCTCAAGCGCACTGATATCGGCATATCCGCTCCTGAGATTGCCGAGTTCTTCTTTGATAAAATCACACTGCACGTCCACCACCAGAACGTCGGCGAGTTTTAACGCGTCATAGGTAAAGGTAGCGGTCAGCGTCTGTTTCTGCTTCACGCAGCGCTCGATCATGGGGGTGACTTCGGGATCCTCTGCCTGGATGGGCGATACGCCCCGGTTGAAGAGGGGGATTTTCCAGAAGCTTCGGGGGCTCGGCCTTTGCATGCCGATGACATATTTTTTCGGTTTCTTTGTCTTTTTGTCCACCGAATCCGCCACGACACCGGCCATCACGGCACCCACAAACCCCAGGCCCATGACCACGACGATTTCGAAACCCGCTTCCCTCCGGGCCTGCGCCAATTTTTCGAGCCTCTCGAATTCCTTTATGTAATCTTTTTCTTCCGGTATTTTGAATTTTTCACCCTCCGGACTGATTGAATATTCCATAAATCTAAAGATCTCCTTTCTCTTCACTTGGCTGGTTCTTCCCAGTTTGCATACGATTAAAGAACGGCGTATTTATCCCGATTGTTCCGCTAAAAAACCGACCCTGCTCAGTGAACGCATTCCCGCAGACAAAGAGGATTTGAACTCATAATGAAAATGCTGAATGATGTCAAGGAGCAAGGCCCCGGCGAGGGTACGCCCAGCGGAGACCGGTCTCTTCATACCGGTTTTCTGAGGGCGTTCATTATCCAAAGGGATTCCACGGCTTCCGCTCTGGAAATTGTGCTTGACAGTCACTTCGCTTTTCCCCTATCATGCTTTCGGCCAAAAACAATTGTTTAGCTAGGGAAAACGTAGCGTTATCGAATCATGGTCTTACATCAACATTTCAGCAAAGGAGGAACAGTTATGAGGAACAAACGGACATTTTTATTTGCGGGTTTGGTCTTGGCTTTGGCATTGGTGTTTGGTATGTCCACCGGCGCCATGGCGGCGAACATCAAGATAGGTGTCGCCGCCCCCTACACCGGGAACCTGGCTTCCTACGGTGACAACATCAAGGCCGGCGTCAGCCTGAAACTCCAGGAAATCAATGACGCAGGCGGCATCAACGGACAGAAGGTCGAGCTCGTTTGGGGCGATGACCTGTGCCAGCCCAAAGACGCCGGTACCGTTGGGGCAAAATTTGCCGCAGACAAAAGCATCGTGGCGGTGATCGGTCACCTCTGCTCCTCTGCCACACTGGCCGCCATGCCCATCTATGTACGAAACGGAATGCCCACCATCTCCCCAACCTCCACCAACCCGACGATCGGCGACGTAGGCAAGGGCTGGTTTTTCCGCAATTGCTACACCGACGATTTTCAGGGCAAGTACCTCGCTTCCTATGTTGTACCCAAGCTGCTCGGCAAGAACAAAGTGGCCATTTTCTATGAGAATAACGACTATGCCATCGGCCTCAAAGACTCCTTCGTCGCCGGCGCCCAAGAAAGCGGCGTCACCGTGACCGGGGCGGAAGCATACATGACCGGAACAACCGACTTTACACCGCAGCTCACCAAGCTGATGGCGGACAAGCCGGAAGCCATCTTTCTGTGCGGATACCACCCGGAAGGCGCCCTGATCGCCGGCCAGGGCCGTAAGCTGGGCTTCGACGGACCGCTGTTCGGGGCGGATGGTATCGACAACGTCGACTATATCAATATCGCCGGCAAGGCGGCGGAAAACACCTATTGCACCGTCCCGTTCTTGGCTCAATCCGCCGGTCCTGCCGGTCAGGATTTCGCGGTACGATTCAAGAAAAGCGCCGGCCGGGATGTGGATTGGATGAGCGCCAATGCCTATGACTGCCTGGGCATCTTAGCCCAGGTTATCGCAAAAGTTGGGCCGGACCGCAAGAAAATCCGCGACGGCCTGGCGGCAATCGACTCTGAAGCCACAGGATACAAGGGGGTTACCGGCCTGACCTACTTTGACGAGAAGGGAAATTGTTCCAAACCCGCCTTCGTCAAGCTGGTTAAGGGCGGCGAGTTCGTTGCAGCCGAATGATTGCCATAAAAAAACACGGATGATTCAAACCGGGCGCCGGAGCTTTCGGGTTTCGGCGCCTTTCCATGCCTAAGCGAGGGGTGCTTGTTCCTACAACAACTTGTCAATGGCCTCACCATCGGCGGCATCTACGCCATGATCGCCGTGGGCTACACCATGATATACGGTGTGATCCAGCTCATCAACTTTGCACACGGCGAAATTTATATGCTGGGCGCTTTCTTCGCTTTCACGTTCATCAGCTTCCTTGGGCTGCCTTTTTATGCTGCATTTCTTTTGTCCATGGCATGCTGTGCCGTCTGCGGGATGTTGTTGGATATCTTCGCTTACCGCCCGTTGAGACAATCGCCCCGGCTGGCCGCACTGATTACGGCCATCGGCATGTCCATCTTCCTGCAAAACCTGGCCATGGTGATCTGGGGGTCCCGGCCGAAGCCGTTTCCACAAGGCGCCCTGCCTGCTTACTTTGAAGAAACAGCCGTCACCTTCAGCGGTGTGAGCCTCTCCTGGTTTCATTTGTTTATCTTTGCCATAACCCTCATGATGATGATCGGGCTCAACCTCATCATTCAGAAAACACGATGGGGCAAGGCCATGCGAGCGGTGGCCCAGAATAAAACCATGGCTGCGTTGACCGGGATAAACGTGAACCGGGTTATCTCCTATACCTTTGCGCTGGCGGGCTCCCTGGGCGGAGCTGCCGGCATCATGGTGGGCGCTTACTATAACTCACTGTACCCCACCATGGGCTATATCGCCGGTGTCAAAGCCTTCGCCGCCGCCGTTTTGGGGGGCATCGGCTCGGTGCCCGGCGCCATGCTGGGCGGTGTGGTCCTGGGGGTGGCCGAGGCCCTTGGAGCGGGGTATTTGAGCTCCCTTTACCGGGACGGCATCTCCTACGCCGTCATGATCATCGTTATTATCTTGATCCCGGCGGGTTTATTCGGAAAGTTGATCAAGGAAACCAAGAAGAGCATGTAAATGGGTAAGCTGAATCTACCGAAACTGAGTCGCGGAAATAAAGTGAGGACGGGTGTTCTGGTTCTCGCACTGATCCTGCCGTTTCTACCTTTCGTTACGGATTACATCCTCCATATTGTCATCATTGTCTACCTTTACATGCTTCTGGCTCTGGGATTGAACATCGTGCCGGGTTTTAACGGCCTGCTGGACCTGGGATACGTCGGATTCTACGGTATTGGGGCCTACACCTCAGGGCTCTTGACGGTGCACTTCGGCCTGTCTTACTGGCTCATCATCCCGCTGGCATTCATCAACGGCGCCATCTGGGGCATCCTACTGGGGGCCCCGACGCTCAGACTCACCGGCGACTACTTTGCCATTGTAACATTCGGTTTCTCCGAACTGGTCGTGCTCTTCCTCACCAACGAGATCTGGCTCACCAGAGGACCCCTGGGTCTCCCGGGCATTGAACCGGTCTCTCTCGATCTTTCTCTCTTCGGCGGACCGAAGTGGGAATTTGTCGGGGAGCTGCCATACTACTATCTCGCGATTGTCATGGTCGCAGTGACCGTTTTCGTGATGCATCGCATTCAGGACTCCCGTCTGGGGAGAGCCTGGTTTGCCATTCGGGATGACGAGGTCGCCGCCGTCTCCTGCGGCATCAGCCTTTTGACTTACAAAGTCATTGCCTTTGCCATCAGCGCCGCCTTCGGCGCGGTGGGCGGGAGCTTTTTCGCCAGATGGGTGACGTTTCTTTCGCCGGATATGTTTAAGTTCTGGGAATCTTTTTTGATTCTTTGCATGATCGTGCTGGGGGGCATGGGGAATATCTGGGGCGTGATGATCGGCGCCGTGGTACTGGTTTCTTTGAGCGAAGTGCTTCGAGAGCTTTTGCCGCTGCTGGGAATGCCGGTGGAAGTGCGTTTCCTGGCCTTTGGTCTGATCATGGTTCTCATGATGCGTTACCGTCCGGCGGGAATCCTGCCCATCCCGGCGGTCGCTGCTCAGATGAAGGCGGGGCGGGTAAAAAGAAAAAGGGTTCGGGTTGCTGTGGGCATGAAAGAATGAAGCCGATTCTGCACATAAATAAGATCTACAAAAATTTCGGCGGACTTGAGGCCCTGCGGAATATCACCTTTAAGATCATTCCCGGCGAGATTATCGGTCTGATCGGCCCCAACGGGGCAGGGAAAACCACCCTCTTTAACTGCGTGGCGGGAATTGAAAAACCCACCCGAGGAGAGATTATTTTTGAAAACCGCGGACACGCCGTCTCCATCGGCGGGAAAAAGCCGGAGGCGGTTACCGCACTGGGAATCGCCCGCACCTTTCAGAACATCCGCCTCTTTGATAATCTGACCGTCCTTGACAATGTCAAGATCGGCCGTCATTGCCGCACCCGCGCCACCTTCTTCGGCGCGGTGGCTCGGACCCGGGGCCAGCAGGCGGAGGAGAAAGCGATCTTGGAAAGCGCCAACCGGTTCCTCGAGTTTGTCGGACTGGCCGGCCGCGGTGAAGAGATCGCCAGTTCCATGCCTTATGGGGACCAGAGGCGCCTGGAAATCGCCAGAGCGTTGGCCACGGAACCTCAACTCCTCATGTTGGACGAACCGGCCGCCGGCATGAACCCGCAGGAATCCCGCGGGCTCATGGATCTGATCCGACGTATCAGAGATGGCGGTATCACGATTCTTTTGATCGAGCATGACATGAAGGTGGTGATGGGAGTCTGTGAACGTGTGGTGGTCATCAATCACGGCCAATGGCTGGCGGAGGGTGCGCCTCACGATGTTCAAAGCGACCCCAAAGTCATCGAGGCCTATCTGGGCACCGGAGCCGCAAATGCTGCTTAAGCTGGAAAACATAAAGACCTATTATGGGAATATCCGGGCCTTGAAAGGCATTTCACTGGAGGTCGATGAAAGCGAAATCGTCTCCCTCATTGGAGGCAACGGTGCAGGCAAGTCCACCACCTTGATGACCATCAGCGGCGTGCTTACGCCGCTGGAAGGGGACGTCCTCTACAAAGGGCAATCTATCGCCGCAGTACGTCCCGACAATATCGTCCAGATGGGTGTCTGCCAGGTCCCGGAGGGACGGATGATATTCCCCCTGCTCTCCGTGAGCGAAAACCTCGATCTGGGCGCCTACCTGAGAAGGGACCGGGACGGCATCAAAAAGGACTTTGAACGGGTATTCAACCTCTTCCCGATCCTGCGTGAGCGCCGCAAGCAGGCCGGTGGGACCCTCTCCGGCGGCGAACAGCAGATGTTGGCGATTGGTCGCGCGCTCATGGGACAGCCGAAGCTGCTTTTGCTCGACGAGCCCTCCCTGGGTCTGGCGCCGATTCTGGTCGATTCCATCTTCGAAACAATCGGCCAGATCAACGAGCAAGGCACGACCATTCTGTTGGTGGAACAGAATGCCCAGCTCGCTTTGCAGTTCTCCCACCGGGGATATGTGATTGAAACCGGTAAAATCGTCCTGTCCGACACCTCCGCGGAATTGCTGGAAAATGAACAGGTAAAGAAGGCCTATTTAGGGGAGTGATACCACCTGCTTCCACGATTGGTGGGTTGATTACCGGATCTTGGCCCGATACAAACGCAGGCTGTTGGAGACAACGGTGATGCTGCTCATGGCCATCGCAAAGGCGGCAAGGATCGGATGCAATTGCCTCACGAATCCGGGCAAAAACTCGAAGGGATATAACACACCGGCTGCAACCGGGATAAGCACCACATTGTAGAAAAAAGCCCAAAAAAGATTTTGCCTGATGGTTTTCATGGTCGCACGGCTGAGCCTGATGGACCCCGGCACACCACTCAGGTCTCCACTTGCCAGGATCACATCTCCGGTCTCTATGGCCACGTCGGTACCGGTGCCGATGGCGATCCCCACGTCAGCCTGGGCAAGCGCGGGGGCATCATTGATACCGTCGCCCACCATTCCCACCTTCAGCCCCATGTCCTGAAATCTCTTGATATTCGATGCTTTTTCCTCGGGTCGAACTTCTGCGACCACCTCGTCAATATTCACCTCGGAGGCAACGGCGGCTGCGGTCCGGACATTGTCCCCGGTCAGCATGACCACCTTTAGCCCCATTTTCTGAAGAGCGTCAATCGCTTCCCGAGCCTCCGGTCTGACCGTGTCGGCGAGCGCGACGATGCCGACGAGTGTGTTATCGATTGCGATGAGATTGACGGTCTTTCCTTCCCGTTGCAACGCCGACAGAGGGTCTTCCGCACCAGATATTTCGATGGAGAGCTGCCGAAACCAATCCGGCTTCCCCACCCGAACCGTTTCAGCGTTTATTTTTGCTTGAACCCCCAATCCACCACTTGCATGAAAATCCTGCGGTTCATACAGTTCCAGTCCACGTTTTAACGCCTCGCCGACAATGGACTGCCCAAGGGGGTGCTCTGAGCCCCGCTCCACTGAAGCGGCAATCCTCAACAATTCTTCTTCATCCTTAAGGCGACCATCCAGCAGCCGGAGATTCACCACCACCGGCTTTCCCCGCGTGAGGGTGCCGGTCTTATCCATCACGACTGTATCCAGTTTACTGGCCGATTCGAGCGCTTCGCTATTTTTGAAAAGCATGCCCTGTAAGGCTCCCAGGCCTGTCCCGGCCATAATAGCCGTTGGGGTTGCCAATCCGAGGGCACAGGGGCAGGCGATTACAAGGACGGCAACCAGTCGAATCATGGCGGGAACGAAATCCCCGCCCATGATCCACCAAATAAGGAATGTCAGGAAGGCAATCGCGATCACCCCGGGCACAAAAACAGCAGCGACGCGATCCGCCAGCGCCTGTACCGGAGCCTTACTCCCCTGGGCCTCCTGAACGAGGCGGATGATCCGGGCCAGCGCCGTATCTTTTCCCACCCGGGTTGCCTCCACTTTGAGAAGGCCTTCCGCGTTCAGGGTGCCGCCCGTGACCGGGTCGCCGGGTCGCTTGTCCGCGGGAATGGGTTCCCCCGTCAGCATGGATTCATCCACGGCGGAAGCACCTTCCAAAACGGTCCCATCAACGGGGATGCTGTGTCCCGGTTTGACCAGAAGCACCTGTCCGACTTCAATTTGCGAAAGGGGAATTTCCCTTTCTTTGCCGTCTTCAAATAAAATCGCCGTCTTCGGCCGTAACCCCATGAGCTTTCGGATCGCGCCTCCCGTTCGACCCTTTGTCCTGGATTCAAGCATTTTTCCCAGCTTGATCAGGGTAATGATGACGGCGGAAGTCTCAAAATAGACATGGTCCCCCAGGGCTGGATGGACCAGCAGTGATAGGGAGTAAAAATACGCCACCGATGATCCCATGGCCACCAAGACATCCATGTTGGCACTGCCGTTCCGGAGGCTTTTCCATCCACCGATGTAATAGTCCCAGCCGGTATAGAACTGAACCGGTGTTGCCAGCGCCAGGAAAAGCCAGTTTACCCACGCGGCATGGCTCCATGGCCCCAGAATCGCGAAATCCCTTCCCATGCTGAGAAAGAAAAGGGGAATCGTGAACATCATACCCACCATGAATTTTCGTGTTTGATCCCTTATCTCAGCATTTCGAGCTTTCAGTTCCGCATCATTCTCCTCAAGGGTCTCCTCCGGCCGAATCGCCCCATATCCGGCTTTTTCTATAGCGTGGATGATCTCATTCACGCCGGTCAGGGTGGGAATGTATTCCACTCGGGCATGTTCGGCCGCAAAATTGACGGATGCTCGAACGACCCCCGAAACCTTTTTTTTCAGGGCTCTTTCAATGTTCATGGCACAATTCGCGCAGGTCATTCCTGTCACGGGAATCTCGACGGTGGTTGTTGCCACACCGTATCCGGCATCCTGTATTTGCTTTATAATTTCAGTCAATTGGATCTTATCCGGATCGAACGATATCGTCGCGCGTTCCGTCGCAAAATTGACGTTCACATGGATTACACCTTCAATCTTATGGAGGCTTCTGTCAATATTCAGCGCGCAATTGGCGCACGTCATCCCCGTAACCGGTAAGGTGGCGTTCCTCTCCGCCATGGCAACTTCCTTTAATCAGCAGCAGGATAGTTTATTTCTTTCAGGGTTGCTTTGATTTGCTCAAGAGAGGCCGGTGGATCCCATTCCACGGTGACTTCTTTAGCGGCTGCATCCCCTGCCACAATGGATACACCTTCCAATTCCCCCAGTTCTTTCTCAATGGTCATCACACAATGACCGCAGGATATATTGGGTATGGATAGTTTTGTCCTTTCCATTCTATTTTACCTCCAATTGTTTGTGTTTTTAAAATTAAGTTTCGTACCCAGGGTGTCAAGCCATTCAAACCGGGAGGGCTTTGTCGTCACCGTGTGAACTCCGTAGGCGCAGGAAAAATCAATACGATTCAAATGTCCGTGGATTTGATTTTAGGATGTGCAATCAGCGAGGCCCGGCCGCGGAGAAGGATGCGTCAGGAAGTCCCCTCGAAGGGGCTTCAAATTCTTTGGGCCATCACAACCCTGTAGTGACGGCTGTAATCCCTGATTCGGGTCTTTTCCCCATAGGCCGCGATTGTCCCCATGTGCGTTAAAGCCTTATCGGTTTGATTGGGCGCCATCTCCAAAATGATCCACCCGCCGGGATTTATGAAGGCAGGTGCTTTAGAGACAATCTTCTTTATAAAATGCATCCCCCCTTCGTGGCCGTCCAAAGCCAGTCTCGGTTCATATTCACGAATTTCCGGGGAAAGGTCTGGGTAGTCTTCGGCGGGGATGTAGGGAGGATTGGACAAAACAGCGTCAAAGGTTATGGGCCGGTTGCTGAAAGCATCCCACAGATCTCCCTGCAAGAAACGGATCCGATCTGAAACTTCATGTCGCTTCGCATTCACCTGGGCGACTCTGAGCGCGGCAACGGATATGTCCGTCGCGTATATGAGTGCTTTCGGGAACTCCTTTGCCAAAGACACGGCGATTGCGCCGCATCCGGTACCCAAGTCCAGTATGCTGGGACAGCCGTTCTCCAATGGGGTAAGATCCTTCAGCGCCTCGATGGTTCGCTCAACCAGCAATTCCGTCTCCGGTCGGGGAATAAGAACCGCGGGATCCACCTGAAAATCGAGAGACCAAAACTCCTGCATCCCGGTGATGTATTGCACCGGTTCCCGCTGCAGTCTCCTTTTGATAAGGGAGCGATACCCGGCGACTTCGCTTTCCGTCAGGGGCTGGTCTAAATTCAGATAGAGGGCCATTCGGTCGGTCTTGAGCTGGTGGGCCAAAAGGATATCCGATGTCAGGCGCGGACTCTCAATGCCTTTTGTCTTGAGGTAATCCGTGGTAACCTTTAAAAGGTCTCTTATGGTCCAGGACTTGGAGGGCATGACCGCACTGATCCACTAGCCGTCGGAATCTTTTTTCAGTGCTTCGGTTTGAAAATGGGTGATCAGGGGATCGACGACAAGATCCAATTCTCCCTGAAGGAGGTCTTCCAATCTGTACAATGTGAGGCCGATCCGGTGGTCGGTCGCCCTGCCTTGGGGAAAATTGTAGGTCCGGATCCGTTCACTCCTGTCCCCCGATCCCACCAAAATTCTTCGTTCTTCAGAAATCCTGGAGTCCTGTTCGGCCTGTTGCATGTCCAGCAGGCGGGACCGGAGAACTTTCATCGCTTTCGCTTTGTTTTTGTGCTGGGATTTCTCGTCCTGACAGGTAACCACCAAGCCGGATGGGCGGTGCGTTATGCGGACGGCGGAATCGGTCGTGTTTACATGCTGACCACCGTGACCGGAAGAACGGTACACGTCAATCCGTAAGTCATCCGGATCTATCCGGACATCTATCTCCTCCGCCTCCGGGAGCACGGCAACCGTAACGGCGGATGTATGAATCCGGCCCTGTGCCTCCGTCTCCGGCACGCGCTGAACACGGTGCACGCCACTTTCATATTTGAGTCTGCTATAGACCATTTCCCCTTCAATAAGCACAATGATTTCCTTAAGCCCCCCGATACCGGTCACATTCTGACTCAGAATTTCCGTTCGCCATCCCTTCAATTCCGCGTACCGACTATACATTCTGAAAAGGTCCCACGCAAAGAGTGCCGCTTCTTCTCCGCCGGTTCCGGCCCGAATCTCCAAAAGAATATTCTTTTCGTCGTTTGGGTCCTTGGGGAGCAGCAGCACCTTCAAATCTTCTTCCAGCCTTTCCAAACCGGTGGTCAGGCCCTCAATCTCTTCCCTTGCCAGCTTTCGCATTTCCGGGTCCGCATCCTCCAGCAGCGAGCGGTTGCTCTCAATTTCGTCCTTCACGGACTCATATTTGCGATAGAGGGCGATGATCGGGGACAGAACGCTGTGCTCCTTCGCATACTTTCTATAGGTTGCTTGATCCCGGACTACCTCGGGACTGCCCAGCCGTCCTTCAACCTCACCATAGCGTTCTTTAATTTCTTTAATTTTTTCAAACATATAAACGATTAACTCTCACAATAATCCCACCGGAACAAAAACGTGGGAGCGCGCACCGATCCCCGTTCCGATTGGTCCGGTAACCGTGCAAACGCCTTTTTGCTGGGAAAACGGGGTGCGATACGCAGCGAGTGATGCATTCGGATAATGACTCGCCCTGCATTTTCCACCCCTCTGCTTGATGAAAGTGAAGATTGGTTGGGCGGACGGTCTTTGGAATGATGACTGAGACACGCCTCACATTTTGTCAAACCAAAAAAGGAGTGTCAGACCCTGGAAAGCCCATTTCATTGGGGGTTCGAGGTGGTTGTCCGGTGCCCGATTTTCCAACGTAGGCGTTGCTCTCATAACACATTCTGGGCAAGGGTCAAAAGCTCTCTCTCATTTCTTCGATGCCGCTTGGTCACTAAATTTGGCGTATTTCTTTCTGAAACGTTCCACTCTCCCTGCTGAATCCACCAGTTTCTGTTTACCCGTAAAGAATGGATGACATTGAGAGCAAATTTCAACCTTTATCTCCTTTAATGTTGAACCCGCTTCAAATTCATTGCCGCACGCGCAATGGACCATGGCCTTATGGTACTCCGGATGAATCCCTTTTTTCATTTTTTTATCCTTCCCGCTTCACATGTTGCACTTGATTACTCACTCATGGATGCCAAAAACCCCTTATTATTTTTGGTTCCCTTAATTTTTTCAAGCAGAAATTCCATACTGTCCACCGGAGTCAACGGCGCGAGCAGTTTGCGAAGTATCCAAATGCGGTTTAAATCTGCCTCCTCTAACAGGAGTTCCTCTTTTCTGGTTCCGGAACGATTGATGTCCATTGATGGAAACACACGCCTGTCAGTCAGTTTTCGGTCCAAATGGATCTCCATATTGCCTGTGCCTTTGAACTCCTCAAAAATAACTTCATCCATCCTGCTGCCTGTATCAACCAGCGCCGTAGCGATGATGGTAAGACTCCCTCCCTCCTCAATATTTCTTGCCGCCCCAAAAAACCGTTTGGGCTTCTGGAGGGCATTGGAGTCCAACCCACCTGAAAGAATCTTCCCGCTGGGAGGGACAACCGCGTTATAGGCTCGTGCCAACCGCGTAATGCTGTCCAAGAGAATGAGAACATCCAGCTTGTGCTCCACCAATCGTTTCGCCTTCTCAATCACCATTTCCGCCACCTGAACATGACGTTGGGGCGGTTCATCAAATGTGGAACTTATAACCTCGGCTTGCACAGATCGCTGCATATCGGTGACTTCTTCCGGCCTTTCATCGATGAGCAGGACAATCTTGTGAATACTCATATCGTTTGCGGTTACGCTATTTGCGATGTTCTGGAGCAGCATCGTTTTTCCGGTTCTTGGCGGCGCAACAATCAGCCCGCGTTGCCCCTTTCCAAGGGGTGTCATCAGGTCCAAGACCCTTGCAGAATAATTGTCCGCCTTGGTCTCCAGCTTGATTCTCTCATCCGGGTAAAGTGGCGTAAGATTGTCAAAAAGGATTTTTTCCCTGGCAACTTCCGGATCCTCGTGGTTTATCTGTTCCACCTTCAAAAGGGCAAAGTATCTCTCAGAGTCCTTTGGAGGTCGAATTTGACCGGCGATTGTGTCCCCGGTCCTCAAATTGAAGCGTCGAATCTGCGACGGTGAAATGTAAATGTCGTCCGGTCCCGGGAGGTAATTGGCATCCGGTGCTCTCAGAAAACCGAATCCATCCGGCAGGATCTCCAAAACACCCTGCCCATATATCAGGCCGTTACGCTCGGAGTGGGCCTGCAACAAAGAAAAAACCAAATCTTGTTTGCGCTTGCCGGACGCACCCTCGATATTGAATTCCTTTGCCATATTCGTGAGTTCACTGATCTTCATCTCCTTAAGTTCAACAAGGTTCATACTTCATCTCCGTTTAAAACAAGTTAGGACGTTGAAACCGGTACGGACCTCCAAAAAAAAACCATTTCAGTAACAGTTCGGGATGAATCGAAATAAATTGCCGGTTATTGATAGCCGATCCAAACCATCATCTCGGTCTAATTCTGGTTGACAGGAGTACTGAAACATTGAGGAGGGTAAGACGGAAAACACGACTCCTTACAGGTTTATGTTTCAAAAATTCATTTTGCGATTCCCTTATTCCAAATTGCGGAACAAGGCGGAACCATTATCCTTCAGAAAGCAATCCGTAGCAGCAGGTTTGGGGCAATTTAAATGCATTCACCAAACCCTACATTGGGTCATGAGAGCAACCTTAAACCCCATTGAATTGAGTTAGAATACGTGTCTCAGCAGATTGGCTATGAAATCTCTTTAGATATCCGGTCGCTACCGAATCCTCCAAAAGGCAGGAATTTTTTTTAGTGGTCAGATTATATTACTTTTTTATCACATGTCAAGCGCTTTATTGGCTTGAAGTTGCCCTGCCGGGGGTCTAAGTGACTGCAGGGTATGTTCCATGTCCTCCGGTAGCGGT
>JAWOGN010000060.1:0-6920 GCA_046496815.1 Desulfatiglandaceae bacterium | reverse complement strand
CCACCTTTATGCCTACCGGCACGCCGCCGGAAGGAATGGCGAGAACCATGCCTTCCTGGATATCACCGTAATCCGGCCGCAACATCGACCCGAGAGTTTCCCCCGCTTCAAAACGATCCATGAATATCTGCCGCCGCTCTCGATATTCCTCTATTTCATGGACTTTTCCCTTCATTTCCTTTTCTCCCGCTTGAATTCTCAGGCCCGGCTTCCGCTTTCAAGGCAACATCAACCGCCTGCTTTAGAACGGGGATCTCCCCTCATTTTATGCCGGCGCCGACGGTTCGGAAACTTTTTTGAGAACCTCACCCGCCGTTTCCTTTTGAATGTTCAGCGCCAGATCCCCCAGAGAAACAATGCCGGTCACTTTCCCGGCTGCATCTTTAACAACCACCCGGCGGATCTGTTTGTCTTCCATGAGGTCGGCGACTGTTTGGATGTCATCTTCTTCCTTGCAGCTTACGACGCCTTCTGAAACCGCCTCCATAACCTTATGTTTTTCCGGATCAAGGCCGTGGGAGACGCTTCGAATGACGATATCCCGATCGGTTATCATGCCGACGACCTCATCACCAATGACGACGGGCAAAGCGCCGACGTCAAGTTCCTCCATTTTGTTGGCGGCTTGTTGGATCGAATCGTCGGAATGAACGAACTCTATCCGTGGCGTCATTAAATCTTTTACTCTCATCGTTTCTTCTCCCTTCATATTTATATTTTGTCTGACATTCAGTTTAGTTCACGGGTGTGAGCAAAAGCAATGGGGTCAATCCCTTATTTGCGCCGTATGGTCCAGCATGGGACATTTCAAGTATTTGAACCCATTGTACACGGGATTCCTAAATTGAATGCAAAAGCTCGACAGTTCATGGGAACGGGCAGCGGATATTCAAAATACACAATTCACCCCATTGTGCAGTTTTTTATTTTGAGGTACCTAAAAAATCAATGAGCGGATGGCTGAAGTCCAAGCGGCCGCGATAATCATAAACCTAAATTGAGCGGTTCTGGGTTCTGGGTTCGAAGTTCAAAGGTTATGGTAGAGTAATAGTCTTAACTTTATTGATGATGGTTGATGACTTGCTCAATTGGAGCATCTTCACCCTCGTATCTGACTCCGCAATGCCGGAGTCTCAGTTTTGATCAAACTGGCCGCTTCGGCGGCCAGAGGCGGCGCTGAACGCTGAACCGCTTAACCTGGGACAAAGTCCCTTTGTGTCCGCCGATGGGCAGCCCGAGGGGAAAATGGATTCCGGAGGAAAACGTCATGCTTCTAAGCGTAAAGGAGCTTTTGGGGTACGTGTTGATGGCAAAGGATGGGGAGATCGGCGAATGTAAGGATTTTCTCTTTGACGATGCCAAGTGGGTCATCCGATATATGGTGGCGGACACACGGAAGTGGCTGGTGGGCCGAAAAGTACTTATCTCGCCTATCTCTTTGGATGTACCGGACTGGGGCACGCGGAAATTTCCGGTTAAATTGACCAAGGAACAGATCCGAGAGAGTCCGCCTCTGGATGCGGATGCGCCCGTCAGTCGAAAATACGAAATCAAATGGTTTGATTACTACGGGTGGCCTACCTACTGGGGTGCAGGGGGTTTGTGGGGGGCGGCGCCTTACCCTTCCGCGCTGTATTTGAAAAGGCTGGAAAAGGTGATCGAGAAGAGAGCCGAGCCGGAAGATCCCGATGAGAGTCACCTGCGATCCATCCGCGAAGTCAAGGGCTATGAAGTCCACGCTGCGGAGGAAGACATCGGATATGTGGAAGACTTCATCATGGAATCGGAGCGCTGGGTGCTTCGGTATCTGGTTGTGGATACGGGTAAATGGCGATCCGGAGAAAAAGTGCTTGTGGCTTCGTCATGGGTTAAAATAATCGATTGGGCAGGGCTGAGTGTGTATTTGGATTTGAGCCGGGATGCCGTAAAAGACAGCCCGGAATACGATCCTTCTGAACCAATCCACCGGGAATACGAAACAATGCTCTACGACCATTACGGCCGGCCCTTGCACCCCGAGTAATACTCCCGGGACTTTCAAAAAACACATTCACCTAAAACCGCTTAACCTGGAATTCATACAAATAATCCAAAGGAGGTACTTCGCCTCGGTCCTGCTTGAAGGGCAGGCGGATAATGAAGGTGCTTCCCTTTCCCGGTGTGCTCGTTGCGGTGATGGTCCCTCCATGCCTGTCGACGATCTTTCGGCAGATCGCGAGCCCGATGCCTACGCCTTTGTAGGCGCTCCGGCCATGCAGGCGCTGAAAAGCTCCGAAGATCCGGTCCAGATACTTTTCTTCGAAACCGATGCCGTTGTCTTGCACCCTGATTTCACAGAAGGTCTCGCACGCCGGCTCCTCCGGTCCACCGGCATTTGGCGTGCGAAGGGTTGTCGCCCATATCTTGATGTGAGGTGTGTTTCCCTCTCGCTGAAATTTCAGCCCGTTTACGATGAGATTCTGTGTGAGCTGGAGCATTTGCTGAGGATCGGCCTCGATAACCGGTAGCTCGCTGACCTCAATCCTGGCTTGCTTCTGATCGATGACGGCCTCCAGATTGGAAAGGGCCTCCTGAACGATTGCTTCAAGATCAACGTTTTCGAATTGCTTTGCCGCGGTCGTGACCCGCGAGTAGGTGAGCAGGGAGTCGATCAAGGTCCTCATTCTTGTTGCTGCTTTCACCATGCGCTCCAGGTAGTCGCCGGTTTCGGGCGGAAGAGAATCCACGAGCTTTCGCCTGAGCAGCTCACCGAAAGTCTGGATTTTTCGGAGCGGTTCCTGAAGATCATGGGAGGCGACATAGGCGAATTCTTCCAGCTCCTGATTGCTCCGCTCCAGCTCTTTGACATACAAATTGACCCTCTCTTCCGCCGCTTTGCGCTCCGTCACATCCACCAGGGTGAGTATAAGAGAGTTCACGTTGCCGTGTTTGTCCTTGACGGGCAGGAGGCTCCAATCCCAGTAGGTAACGCCCAAATTCGGTTGATCGGGATATTCAAAAGGCTTTGCAAAGTCATGGTAAGGTTTCCCCGTTTCCAACACATTGCGGAAAATGGCCTCATTTTCTGTGTGGGGAAAGAGCTGAAAATGGTTTTTCCCTACAAAGTAGTCAGGAGAGTGACCTGAGACATCCGCATAGGCTTTATTGACCCGAATAAAGTTAAAGTCCCTGTCCAGATAGGCCACAATGAAGTGAATATTGGTGAAGATAGCTTCAAGGATCTCATCCCTGGTATGTGAAGCGGGTGCTGGAGTTTCCAATTGTTCAATCCTTTAATCATCAGAGCTTCTTTCCGAATCGTCAATGCAAATCGTTTGGTTCTTTTACGGGGAGTCCCGGAAATCTCAAATCCGCTTATCCAACGTTAAGGTATAATATCGTATTTTCACAAAAATAACAAGCGCACCGTTGTCATCGGCACCCCGGGAATTCCGAAATCTGTTGCCACCGCGAATCGAAGCACTTTAGTACTTCATGCATGCGGACAGCGTTGAAAATACAGGATTCCCCGTATTGAGATTCAGCGCACATCGTCTATTGTAGATGGGGTAATTGTAATGAAGGGGGTCAAGATTGGCCGTCATGCTGACCTGTAACAAAGGGAAAGAGAGCCGGAGCAGGAGGTCGATTGAATGATATCGATTCTCTCTTTGCTGCTGATTATAACGCTCTCCATTCTGATTACGCGATTGGCAACACTGGCGCTTGCCCACACGGGCCTTTCAAGGGAAGCGGCACGATTTCAAGCGCGCTCCGCCTTCACGGGTGTGGGGTTTACCACTTCGGAGTCCGAAAAGTTGGTCAACCACCCGGTGAGACGGCGCATCCTGCTGGTCCTCATGCTGCTGGGAAACGCGGGTATCGTGAGTGCCATTACGTCACTCTTGTTGGGATTCATGAATTCCGGGGACGGCGCCTCCGTAGTGCTGAAGTTCTCGATCTTATTGGCGGGCGTGATGTTTCTGTGGGGAGTCGCCGTAAGCCCCTGGGTGGACCAGTATCTCTCGCGGCTGATGAGCTGGGCACTTAAACGCTACACGCATATTGAGGTTCGCGATTTTGCCAACCTGTTGCGTCTCACCGGGGACTACAGCGTCAAGGAACTCATGGTGAAGGAACAAGACTGGCTGGCCAATCGAACGCTGAAGGATGTTCGGCTCAGGGACGAGGGTGTGTCCGTACTGGGGGTGACTCGAGAGAACGGCAATTATATCGGCGCCCCAAGAGGGCGGACAGAGATTCTGCCGGGCGATACATTGATCCTTTACGGGCGTACGCCCTGTGTTGCGGAGCTCGATCGGAGACGCAAAGGCGATGAAGGGGATATTGAACACACGAAGGCAACGCAGGCGCAGCGGGCTGTTGCACAAAAAGAACAGGCGCATGACGAACGGATGGCTGAAAAAGGCAAAGCGAAAGGATCCTCTGATGCTGTCGAGGAAAATTGATATGTATTCAGTATGTTATAACGAATGGAAATCGATATAAGGGAGGATAAGCCATGAAGATCGGTATTGTCGGAAGCGGACTGGTGGGCTCTACGGCCGCCTATGCCATGGTTGTGAAAGGCATCGGACGGGAGATTGTGCTGGTGGATAAGGATTCGAAGCGTGCCGAGGCCGAGGCCAATGACATTTTGCATGCCGTGCCCTTTGCAAGTCCCCTTATCGTGAGGAGGGGAGATTACAAAGACCTCAAGGGCAGTCGGCTGGTGATCGTCAGCGCGGGGGTGTCGCAGAAGCCGGGGGAATCCCGGCTCGATCTTCTGAAGCGCAATGCAGCGGTATTCAGGGAAGTGATTCCCGGTATTCTGGAAAACGCTCCGGAAACGATTCTGATCATTGCCACCAACCCCGTCGATATTATGACCTACCTCGCTGCCCACTATGCCGGAGAATATGAAATACCCTCATCAAGGGTTATCGGCACCGGGACCATGCTGGACACCGCAAGGTTTCGGACATTGCTGGGGGCGCATCTTGGGGTAGACGCTCAACATGTTCACGCCTATGTGGTCGGCGAACACGGCGATTCCGAAGTGCTGACCTGGTCGCTTGCCACTGTGGGCACGATGCACCTGGAAGCATACTGCGAACGCCGGTGCATCCCGTTGGAAGATGAAATACGGAGAAATATAGACGAAAACGTTCGCAATGCAGCCTATTCCATCATTGAAGGGAAAGGCGCTACGTACTATGGGATCGGGAGTGCCCTGAGCAAACTGGTCGATGTTATCCTCCACGAGCAAAGGTCCATTTTAACCGTTTCGACACCCAATCCGGAGGGCGTGGATGTCAAGGATATTTCCATTTCCTTGCCTCACCTGGTGACCGGCGAGGGGATTTTAGCCACAATTCCCATTCCACTGAGCGCGCAAGAAAACAAACTGCTCCAGCAAAGTGCGGAGCTCATTCACGAGGCCGTCCGGCATCTGAAGGGCTCCCTGTAACGGCTTCTGAGATTCGGGAATTCTAGAATGGAGTGTGAAGCGCTTACATAAACGTCAATCATTTCTTCAGTTTATTCAGAGACAGAGTCCAGGAAATCATAAAAAAGGAAGAAAGGGAGAAAGATGATGTTAAGAGACCGATTCATTAAACTATTGTTGGTGTTGATCAGCGTATTACTGTTATTAAATCTTTTCAATCTGGATTTTTCAGCTATTCTGGCGCCGGAGGATGCCGGAGCGCGTACGCCGCAGGACCTCACTTTTCGGGGGAACGGCGTAGGTATCGCGTGCAGCGATAGTGGTCAGTATGTTTACGCTGCAAGCAATTCGGGAATTTTCCGATCCATGGATTTTGCTAAAAGCGGATCCTGGGAAAAAGTCATTGACTAGGAGGAATAAGCCGTGTTTAAGAAAATTTTGGTGCCGTTGGACGGATCAAAGCGGGCGGAGGCAATACTCCCCCACGTGGAAGAATTGGCGCATCGGTTCGAGGCCAAGTTGGTCTTTGTCCAAGTAGTCGAGGTTCCTCGTCTGATTCTCGGGGCAGAGGAAGCTCAGGGTGCAAATATGGCTTTGTACCAAAAGGAACTTGAGCAAAGCGAGAGGGAGGGAAATGACTATCTGACTGCTCTCAGCGGCACGTTCCGCGAGAAAGGCATCGATATTCAATTCCGCCTTTTGCACGGTCCTGTTGTAGAAGCCATTATGAATGCAGCTGAAGCCACAGATGCAGATCTGATTGCTCTTGCCAGTCACGGCCGGAGCGGTTTGTCTCAGGTTTTCTATGGCAGTGTGGCCGTGGGGATTTTACACCGGGTAGATCGCCCGCTGCTCCTGATCCGGTCGTGAGACCTTAAGGCGCGCCATTGGGGCGCGGAGACCCTGCGCAGGAAATGCAATGAAAATTGAAAAGGCTCTGTTGTTTTATGCACGCAGCGAATGTGCGAATGCGTTATTTGTCGGTGGCCACAGGACCGCCTAACCCGAACACTGTGAAAGCAAGGAGGAGAAAATGGCTGTTTCAGGGAAGTACGGCAAGATCAATATTCCAAATATCGGTGAGGACGAACCGGTTTTCATCCTGAGAGCGCAGGACAGGCTCGCGGGTTCCGCCATCATGATGTATCAGGCGCTGGCCGAGTCCCATGGTTCGAGTGTTGCCGACGGCGTTCAGAAGGAGATCGATCTTTTTCGGGAGTGGAAGGGGCAGAAGAAATTGCCTGACTAGACTTCGTAGGATGCGACCCCTATTTTCCTCTGGAAGCCTATCGGAGAACCGGGTTTTTCGAGGACTGATGGAAAATGCCCGGATGCAAAACATCTGAAATGCTTAGGAATGCTGCGTACGTGGTAGTACGGCGCAGTGAGGAAGGATGCGGATAACCCAGCAGATGGGCGTTTTCCGACAGTCTCCTAGTGTTTATGAAAGTAAAGCGTTTGCAGCTCCTTGAGAAGCGTCCGCAAGGTTTCT
>JAWOGN010000379.1:0-3655 GCA_046496815.1 Desulfatiglandaceae bacterium | reverse complement strand
CGCCAGGGTCCCGCTCATCGAATTCATGGGCCACCAGTTCTGAATCGCGGTCAACCCCCAGGGCGAGTTGTGTTAGGTCATTGGAACCGATTGAAAAGCCGTCAAATAACTTGCTGAACGCATCAATCAGCATGACGTTGTTGGGAATTTCACACATCATATACACTTCAAGGCCATTTTCCCCTTGTTTCAGACCGTTTTTAGCCATCTCGGCCAGAACTTTTTCACCTTCATGCACCCGCCGGCAAAAAGGAATCATAACGATAAGATTGGTTAACCCCATCTCATCCCGCACCCGTTTCATGGCCTTGCACTCAAGCGCAAAGCCTTCCCGATAACGCGCATCATAGTATCGGGAGGCCCCGCGGAAACCCAGCATGGGGTTGTCTTCTTTCGGTTCGAAATACGCGCCGCCCATGAGGCTCGCATATTCATTGGTTTTAAAATCGCTCATTCGCACAATAACCGGCTTCGGGTAAAAGGCCGCTGCGATGGTCCCCACCCCCTGAGCCAGTTTCTCCACGAAATAACTCGAATTATTCTCATAACCGGATGTAAGTTCATTTATCCGTTTCCTCACCTCCGGATCCAGGACTTTCTCCGGATGCACCAGGGCCATGGGATGAACCTTTATGTAACTGCTGATTATAAATTCCATCCGTGCCAGACCGACACCGTCATTGGGGATCATCGATAGAGAAAATGCCTCTTCAGGATTCCCAAGGTTCATCATGATTTTTGTTTTGGGGCGCTTCAAATCTTTGAGGCTGAGTCTGTCCACATGAAAGGGCAAAACTCCATCATATACGACCCCCGCGTCACCCTCTGCACAACTGACCGTCACCTCCTGCGTAGTACGGGTTTTCTCTGTGGCGTCCTCCGTGCCCACCACGGCAGGAATGCCCAGTTCACGGCTGACAATGGCTGCATGGCAGGTCCTTCCACCTCTATTTGTGACAATAGCTGCAGCCGTTTTCATTACAGGTTCCCAATCGGGTGTGGTGGTATCGGCGACAAGGATCTCTCCCGGTCTAAATTCAGAGAGATGGGCCACATCAGGGATGATATGGGCTTTGCCTGACGCAATCTTTTCCCCCACACTCCGACCCGTTGCCAATAAGGGTCCCTTCTCATCCAAGCAGTAAGTCTCGAGCATATCCATGGCCCTTTGAGACTGAACTGTTTCAGGCCTGGCCTGAACGATAAACAATTCTCCAGTTAGACCGTCTTTCGCCCATTCAATGTCCATGGGCCGCTTTACCTGCGCCTTTTTTGAATAGTGGTTTTCAATGGCGATCGCATAGCCGGCCAATGTCAGGATTTCCTCATCAGTCATACAGAATCGTCTACTGTCGACCTCAGGTACCGGGACATTTCGTGTCAATACTTTTGAGTCGCCACGGCCATAAATCATTTTCAGCTCTTTGTTTCCAATACTCTTTCTGATTATGGCATTGTATCCTTGCTTGAAAGTCGGCTTAAAAACATAGCACTCATCAGGATTCACCGCTCCCTGAACAATATTTTCTCCCAACCCATAGGACCCGGTGATAAAGACCACATCCCGGAAGCCTGTCTCTGTGTCGAGGGTAAACATCACACCGCTCGTGGCCAGGTCTGAACGCACCATCTTCATAACACCAATCGAAAGGCCGACCTTGAAGTGGTCAAAGTTGTTGTCTATACGATAGGATATGGCTCGGTCGGTGAACAATGAGGCAAAGCATTTGAGGCAGGCTTCCTTTAGGGAATGGTATCCGCTGATGTTGAGATACGTCTCTTGTTGGCCTGCAAAAGATGCGGTGGGAAGATCCTCCGCCGTAGCTGAACTTCGAACCGCCACGTCCGCATGTGGGCCGTATTGATCGCAGAGTCTATCGTAAGCTTCCTTTATTTCTCTCCAAAGGTCATCTGGAATCCCGGCCCCCAAAATCAGATGGCGTGCTTCTCTCCCTCTTTTGGCGAGATCCGCTATATCGGCCTTATCCAGATCCGCCATGGTCTCCTTGAGTTTTTCAAAAATACCCGCCGAGTTTATCACGTGCCGGTAAGCCCCGGCAGTGATGGCAAAGCCGTTGGGAATTCTAACCCCTTCTGCAAAAAGCTCCCGGTACATTTCTCCCAGCGAGGCGTTCTTGCCACCCACCTCAGAAACGTCTTCAATCCTGATCTTCTCGAACCACCGTAGGAATTTGGTATCTTCCTTCATCCAATCCACCTCTCTTCATAAAAAGCGGGATGGGCTTGCATAGAACTCACCTCAGCTTTCATTCTCAGACGACAACCCGAATCAGAAACCCTTCTCTCGATCCAAAAGTTCGCCTTGAGGGATGTGGCTGTCACAGCAGTGAGCCGGCAGATGAAAATGGATATCAGTCCTTGTTTTGCAAATCATGGAGTTCGTCAAAGGATTCCAGATACCGGGAACCGGACAGCTTTTTTTCAAAGATCATGCGACAGCCTTCTCTGGTAAGCGACGCATCACAGATCTCGGGAATTACCTCTGAGAAGAACTCCTTTTTTTCAGAATCCGTCAATTCTTCAATCGCTTTCTTGATCTCCTCAAGTCTCATGGTCTACCTCCAATGACGCCTGAACGTTCCGCAGACATTTCGAGTGAAAGCTGCCTTCCCTACTCACGAATAATCTTTCGCGGGTCGATCACGCTTCAGCCTCTTGGCAAAAAGACTGAAACGTGATTCATCCGAAACAGCACACCCTATGCTCTTGTCATGGGGGTGCCGCACTTCGAGCAGCGCTGCTCATAGCAGGGAGTCCTCAATTGATGAGGCACCCTTTCCCCGCAGTTGGGGCACACGCAGTATCCGCCGGGGCCTGCCGCAAAACCCCCGCCTCGACCACGGCCGCCACCTTGGCCACCACCCGCACCTCTGCCTGTTCCCGGACCTTGGCCCCGCGGGCCTGTTCCATCTCCTCGTGGCATATCAATCACCTCCTTCTCTGATGTGGTTTTCCCTGGCCGGAACCGAAATGCCAACCAGCGTAATTATTATCCTTCCCTGCTCTGGAAGGTCGTCTCGTTACCCGCAGGCTTATGACTGTCTGCGCACATCCCCTTTCTCTCCTCGGAATGAATTCCATCAGCCACGCCAATCTTTATTCCTGTATCAGGGCGAAATTCAATTTTCCCTTATAAATTAAAAGAGCACATTTCATGCCAAGAAAAGAAATACGCCAAGGGGACAAATTATTTACGATATTTCAGTAGGATATGATTTCCAAATACTGAAGGGGAAAAAATAGGTCAAGCAATAGTTGCAAAATTGCTATCGATTAAATCGCCTCACCTTGCAATTTTGCAAATTCATTTTTTCTGGCGCTGACGGAATCAATTTTCACCCAAACTGATCGGTTCTATGTTCAGGGTTCAGCACCGCCTCTGGCCGCCGAACCGGCCGGTTTGATCAAAACTGAGACTCCGGCATTGCGGAGTCAGATACGAAGGTTCACTTCTCCTGTAATTCCTTCAGCTGGTCCAAAAGCAAAGATTTAAAACGATCCAATGTAACCGAATAACCTTGTATGGGAATCCCCATCCAGTCCGAATACTCTAGAAATTCCTCCGGCTTTTCAGCCATATACCGGTCCACATATCCAATGCCATCAAGTACGATGGCACCTCCCGTGTGCCGGG
>JAWOGN010000350.1:0-7108 GCA_046496815.1 Desulfatiglandaceae bacterium | reverse complement strand
CGTCCACTGTGACGCGATCTTCATCTACGTGCACGACGCGTCCGCTCAGAACTGCACCGTCGGAGGTCCGAAGCTGGACTTCTTGTTCAACGGCCGGCCGAATCTCACCGGGGAACCTGCTCCGATCCATCTCCAAAACCAAACTTTGACGCCTCTGTCCATAGGCGCTTTCAGGAGGAACCTCGATCGTCCTTTTTTCTCCAACCTTCATGTCCTTGATTTTTTCTTCCAGGCCCTTTACAACGGCGCCGCCGCCGATGATAAAACCAAGCGGCTCTTGCGCCCTCGACGCGTCGATGATGCTTCCGTCCGCCAACCGTGCCACGTATTTTATGAAGACCTTATCCCCTTCCTTCATATAAATCTCCGTGCTTTGCTTTCCAATTTTGATGAACACGTAAAAAATCGAAAAAATGTGAATCAGATTCTACTCCTGTGTCTGGACCCTGTCGCTTTGCGCTGCCGCCATTTCTAACACCAACGCACTCAAGACTGCTTCACATTTAGTCTGTTGTCCACATGCACAACGCCGCTTGTGTAAAGGGCTGCAAAGAAGGCGCTCGTTCTTGCACCCCATGTGCCCACGGAGCCGGATAGCGTAACCACACCGTGCTGCACCTTGACGTCGACGGAGTCGGCATCCACGGATGCGTTCCTCTCCAAAGCAGACTTGATTTCGGCAGCGATGTTCTCATCACTCGCCTTCTTTGTGGGAACAACGGACAGGTTATTATTGACCGTCACCACACTGCCCAGATTGCCGGCTAAATCTTCCGCATAGATCTTCTTCCAGTAGCTGTCCACAAAACCATCAAGCGTAACCGTTCCCGACGCTACCGACACGGAGACGCGATCGCTGTCAATGGCCGCATTCCACTTCAGGATGTCTTCTACATGCGACTCGATCTCAGCGTCGGTGGCAGGGCCTTCAGATATCTTGACCATTACCTTATTGTTTACCGAGACGACACCCGCAACGCTGCGAGCATCCTCGTTGACCGCCTGCCGGGAAAGAAAGGAAGGAACAAACCCCTCCAGTGTGACCTCGCCGTTTCGCACAGACACGTGGATCTCCGATGCATCCACGCGGCTGTCCCAGTAAAGCTGCTTTACGACTTCAACCTTGATGTCTTCATCTCTTGTCGGCATGTTGCCTATCTCCTGTCGTAAATGGTGCCTATCCCCCAAGCAACCCCCAAGCCGCACCATTCAAAAATTGACGGTTTTCATTTGTTTCCGTTTTTCGGTCTGTCGGTCTCATGGAACCCGACGCAATTGAACGCATTCCGGAAATGAAGATATCCGGAGACGATTATCCACTCTGCACCGCTCAGCTGTGCAAGCATACACCCGAAGGGAGCCCGGAGCGGACTAATCTGAGGACGCGTACGCCGGCAAACGCTCAACAAAGTCCTTTTCCACAGACAATTGAACCTTATCTTCCAGAATCCCCTTCACCCATAACGTAGGAATGAGTTTTCTCTCCTTCGAGATCAAACCCCGGGAGATCAACAGATGGGTTGCCCGTTGTTCCTTCGGTTCGGTGTAGACGCGCTCTACATCACCGATGTGTTCGCCTTTGCTGCCGACAACCTTGGATCCTTCTTTGAGTGGGACGGTGTCGTCGGGGATGTTTCGTTCGGTCTTAGTGACGTAGACCGGCTTTGAATAGCCGGGATACCCGCCCAGCCCCCACCAGCCGACCCCTGGACGCGAATAATACCAGGTAAGTGGCCGCGCATATCCGGGCTGTGTCCGTTTGAAGCCTGCCACGTCATGTACCGCGACGTGCTGAGTCTCTTCAAAATCCGGCAAATCATCCGGATTTCCTGCGCCTTCCTTCAGTGTCACTTCCGCTTCCGTCGCAGTCTCGATTTGGTCGATGGGGATGACCTTGTCTCGAGTAAACAAAAGACCCTTCTTAACCACGAGGTGCGTGACGGCTTTCGATTCGGGATGAATGACAACCCGATCAATTCGACCTACGTTCCGGCCGGCTGAAGTAAGTAAATCAGCATTTTCTTTGAATTGCATAGCTTATACCTCCATATTTTGATATTTTGAACCTAAGGGCGTTTTTGAAGCTGTTGCTCGAACTCCTTTTCGTCGATAACCTTCACTCCCAATGCCTCGGCGTCATCGTATTTTCTCCCGGGATTTTCGCCTGCCACCACATAATCTGTTTCCCTGCTCACACTCGAGGCGGCCCTCCCCCCCAGCGCTTCCACTTGCCGCTCCGCTTCTTGTCTCGTGTATCCTTCCAGTTTACCGGTAAACACAAAGGTCTTTCCCTCCAGGGGCGTCGCTTTTTTGCCCGAAGGCATGTCTTTCACTTTGACCCCCGCCTTTGACAGTTGCTTCAGCACCCGCTGGTTTTCTTTCTGCTTGAAGAACTGAGCGACGCTCCGGGCGATTTCAGGGCCGATTTCGGCGGTCTTCTGGAGATCCTTGATCCCTGCCCTTTTCAGGGATCCCAGGCTGCCGTACTTTTGTGCCAGAACCCGCGCCACATGCTGCCCGACGTGGCGGATTCCCAGCGCATAAAGGAATCGCTCCAAAAGGGGCGATTTGTTCTTCTGGATTGCGTCAGGTAATTGAGCGGCGGACTTTTCCGCGAAACCGTCCAGTTTCAGGATGTCTGCTACCGAAAGCCGATAGAGATCTGCAATGTCTTTGACCAATTCTTTTTGGACCATATCGGCAGCCGTTTTATCTCCCAGGCCGGTGATGTCCATGGCATCGCGGGAGGCATAGTGAATGATCCTGCCGACACGCTGGCGCGGACAAGTCAGCCCGGCGGGACAGAAATAGTAGGCACCGTCACGATACACCCCGGCGCCGCACGCCGGACAGTTGCGGGGCATAGAGAATTCAGGCTTCCTTTTTTTGCCGGGCTCTTTCACCCGCTCCACAACTTCGGGGATGACATCTCCTGCCCTCGCAATGCGGACCTTGTCACCAGGACGAACATCTTTTTTCCGGACTTCGTCTTCGTTGTGGAGCGTCGCCCGGCTGACCGTAACGCCGCCCACATCAACAGGCTCAAGCAGGGCCACCGGCGTAAGAATTCCGGTTCTGCCCACTTGCACGACAATTTCCTGCAGCCTGGTGATCTCCTCTCTCGGCCTGAATTTCCACGCAAAGGCCCACCGGGGACTTCGTTGACGGGTCCCCAGGGCCTTTCGGAGTTCAAAGTCGTCCACCTTGATGACGATACCGTCGACTTCATACGCGACATCGGCTCTTTCTTCTGAAAGTTTTTCGTGGTATCTGCCGATCTCAACAAAGGAGGTACACTTCTTGTTGCGATTGTCGGTTTTGAGGCCCCATTTGGGGAACTGCTTCAGAACATCCCAGTGAGAGGAGAATCCGTTTCCATCAATGTCTAAAATTTCATAGAAGAGGATGTCGAGAGGTTTGTTGGATACGTTTTGTGGATCCAATTGTCTCATGCTGCCGGCTGCTGCATTGCGGGGATTCGCAAAGGGTTCCTCCCCCTTCTTAACCCGCTCCTTGTTCAATTCCTGGAAGCCTTTCTTGGGCATGAAGACCTCACCTCTGACGGAGACGAAGGAGGGCACTGCTTTCCCTTGCAGGCTCAGCGGCACGGTGTTGATGGTCATGAGGTTCTTGGAGATATCTTCTCCCACCTCTCCGTCTCCCCGGGTGGCGCCGTATTTGAATTGCCCGTTTTCGTAGACCAGCTCAACCGAAAAACCATCAAATTTCGGCTCGAGCACATACCTTATTTTTGGGGCGTTTGTCGTTTTTTGAACAAAGTTACAGAAGTTTTCGACCGCTTTCTGTTCCAAAGCGGCATTCAGGCTGAGCATGGGTCGACTGTGTTTAACCTTCTTCAGCTCACTCATCGGCGTGGCGCCCACCCGCTGTGTGGGAGACGTCGCGGACTGCAATTCAGGAAACGCCTTTTCCAGATCCTCGAGGCGGCGAAAAAGCTTGTCGTACAGCGCATCGGAGATCTCAGGGGCTTGTTTTACATAATACAGGTAGTCATGGTAGTTGATGCCTTCCCGAAGGGACTCAGCTTCATGGCGGGCCTCTTTCTTGCTCATCTTGTCCACATCTTTGAAATTCGCCCGCGGATTTTTTTTGAAGTCCAATTTTTTGCTCGCCATGGGAGGTTCCTATTTTCTCTTCAGTCTCTTTCGGAGTTCTCTCAGGCTTCGGGTGTTAATGATGTCGTCGGCCTCCAGCCACCCTCGGCGGGATTGATCCAGGCCGTAGCGAATAAAATCGAGATCGGCGACGCTGTGCGCATCCGTTGAAACCGCCAGTTTGAGTCCCATATCCTTTGCCATTTTGCAATGCCGATCGGTGAGATCGAGCCGATCCGGATGGGCGTTGACCTCGAGGTAACAGCCCCTTTCCTTCGCTGCTTCCATGATTCGCTCCAGATCGATCTCGTATGGATTACGCTCGTTGATCAAACGCCCGGTAGGATGCGCAAAAATGTTGAAATAGGGATTGTCCATGGCGCGGATGATACGTTCGGTCATTTTTTTCTTGGACAGCTTGCGATGGTAATGGACGGAACAGACGGTTAAATCCAGTTCTTTCAGAATATCGTCACCTAAATCGAGCGAACCGTCCTCCAAAATGTCCACTTCGATGCCTTTTAGGATGACGATGTCCTTAAGTTTTCCGTTTAAGCGATCGATCTCCTTGATTTGCTCGGCAAGACGCTTTGCATCCAACCCCCGAGCCATGGTTACTTTTTTGGAGTGGTCGGTGATGGCCAGGTAGTCGTAGCCGTGCGCCTTGGCAGCATCCGCCATTTCTTTGAGACTCGCGTGCCCATCCGTTTCCTTGGTGTGGGCATGCAGGTCACCCCGAATATCGTCGAGGCCGACAAGCTGGGGCAGGCTTCCTTTTTGAGCCGCTTCCACCTCACCCCGGTTCTCCCGCAGCTCGGGCTCGATGTAAGGAAGGTTTACCGCTTCGAAGACTTGCTTCTCGGTTTTGCCGGCAGTGCGCTTTTTTCCCTTGAACACGCCGTATTCATTGATCTTCAGTTTCTTTTTGACCCCCAGCTTGCGCACCGCAATGTTATGCGCCTTCGATCCCGTAAAATAGTGAAGGGCCGCCCCATAGCTGACCTGCCGGAGCACCCGGAGATCGACATGAAGGCCTGAGCGCAAAACAATCGTTGACCGGGTTGTACCTTTGGAAACCACCTTTTTCACATCCTCGTATTCCGCAAAACGATCCATCACATTAGACCCTTTTTTGCAGGTTACCAGGATATCCAAATCTCCGACAGTTTCCTTCCGCCGCCGGTAACTACCGGCCACAGTGATCTCTTTGATTCCTTTTGTCTTCCGGAGATATGCGACCAGCGGTGACGCTCGTTGCTCGGCTTCCATCAATTTGATTCGCTCTTCCCTGTCTTCGACATCTTCAAGCTCCTCGAGGATCGTCTGCTCGGTTTTCTTGCCGAACCCCTCAAGTTCTCTCACTTTACCCTTCTCGGCTGCTTCTTTGAGTGATTTGAGATCGACCACTCCCAGATTCTCGTAAATGGCCTTCACCCGTTTGGGTCCCAATCCGGCCACTTTCATGAGCCGGCTCAATTCGGACGGCGTGCTGCTCTCGAGCGCTTCGAGCTGGGCAAGGGAACCGGTTTGCACAACCTCCTTGATCTTTCCTGCCAGATCCTCCCCGATGCCGGGCAATTCTGTGAGGTTTTCTTCCGATTCAATCATATCAGACACGCTGCGGGGCAGACTGGAGATAGCCCGCGCGGCATTGCGGTAGGCCCTTACTCTGAATGGGTTTGCGCCTTCGATTTCCAGGAGATCCGCCACCTTGTTGAATATGTCGGATACATCCGAATTTTGAACCGGCATGTTTACTCCTTTAGAAGCATTTTCTGAAGTCTGAGCGCATCCTGCACTGCGTATCCTGCCTGGTCGTTGTCGAAATAACAGAAAATCTCCCTGCCTTGACTGTGCCAGGTTGAAAAGGCGCCCGCCCAGCCGGACAGGGTCTTTCCGTCATATTGCCCCTGGTAAGCCCCTTCGGGACCATGCAGTCTGACGTAAACAAAATCGGTGGTCACCTCCTTGGGAGAGAGCCGACCCGCCAGATGGTAAATACAAAACGCAGCATCCGCCTTTGCCAGCGTTTCGTAAGTGCCGTCCGTAAACCAGCTCGGATCCCTGAATTCGAATGCGTACCGGAAATCAGGGGGGAGGAAATACAAAAATGCATCCAGTCTTTCAAGGTTGATGCGCCAACGCGGGGGCAGCTGAAACAGGATGGGACCCAATTTTTCTCCCATATCGCCTGCGATCTCGAGCAAAGGAGGCACCCCTTGAGAGGGATCCTTCAGTTTTTTCATGTGGGTGATGTAACGGCTCCCCTTCAGCGCGAAAATGAAGTTGGGGGGGACGGCTTGTTTCCATACCTCAAGGGTTGATTTTTTGGGCAGCTGGTAGAAGGAGTTGTTGACTTCCACCGTGTGGAAATAACCGGCATAGTAGGGAAGCATTTCTTCGGCGGAAACTGCATCCGGATAGAAGGGGCCCTTCCAGTGCTCATAATGCCATCCGGATGTGCCGATATGTATGGTATCGGAACTGCTCATAGGGGTCAATGTCCTCTCCGCCGCGGCTTTACTTGCCGGTGTTGTGGTGTAGACCAACGTGTGCCGTTACGCATCCTCATTAATAAATATATGCCTAAGCGGCAAATTCGTAAATGGGGTCTTTCATGTATCTCAAAAAGGTCACGGCAAAACATTTAGCCTATAGGAGACCGGGGCGTTTGGAAGTCATTTGAGCCTTCCCATGGGGATGTCCGGAAGCAGGTGTTTCACCTCATCTACCATGGATTCGGATCTTTCGAGGATCGCCTCAATGTCCGATTGAATATTGCCCAGATATTCCCATTCCCAGTTCACTTCACCCTCCTGATCTTTCAAGAAGACAAAATTCTGACCCGAAATTTGAAGTTCTCGTCCGTCTCTGGTCCTCACAATTAAGTTAGGCATGCTCTGTTACTCCCTTCTTTTCTTTTCTGCAAAATCCGGTTGGCCGTCCCACTGATGATGAGTTTCATTCTACAGCGTCTCCCCTATATGGGATTA
>JAWOGN010000090.1:0-7675 GCA_046496815.1 Desulfatiglandaceae bacterium | reverse complement strand
CCGGAGACTTCTTTAACAAGCTGGTGAAAATCACCGGGGATCACGTTGATATTTCGCCCGACACCGACGCTAAACCCGGGATTCAGGATTGCCTCGTTGCCCTCAACAAGAACTTTCGGTTTCAACACAATAGCGGCATCAGTGCGGTGAGCCGCGCTGTAAGAGAGGGGAATGCAGACCACGCGCTGACGCTGCTTCGGCACGGTTCGTTTGCTGACATCAAATGGGTAACCCTGCCCGAAAAGCACGCGCTCTCCCAAATGCTTCATGAAACCGTGGTCCAAGGCTATCGCGCCTTCTTGACGACGGAAGCTCCCATGGAGGCTCTCCGGCTGTTTGAACAGTTCCGTATCCTCTGTGCGCTCAGGCAGGGGTCTTATGGGGTTTCCGGACTCAATGTTCTGGTGGAACGCCTTCTCGGAGACGCAAATCTGATACATCCGACTCGGCGATGGTATCGGGGCCGTCCGGTAATGATCACACGAAACGACTACAGGCTCGGGCTTTTCAACGGCGATATCGGTATTGTTTTACCGGACCCGACCACCGGTATGGACCTTCGGGCATTTTTCTTGTCGCCCGAGGGGCGCCTGCGGAAATTTCTGCCCGTGAGACTGCCGGAGCATGAGACGGCTTACGCCATGACCGTTCACAAAAGTCAGGGGTCGGAGTTCGACAAAGTCCTGCTCCTCCTACCGGACAGACCTTCACGGCTTCTTACCCGGGAGCTCATCTACACCGGGATCACGCGGGCAAAAGAGGATGTTGAGGTCTGGGGACGAAACGATGTTTTTCTTGAGGGTGTGAAACAACGGATCGAGCGGTCATCCGGACTTCGTGATGCCCTCTGGGCATGATCCCGGTTCCGTCTGTTTCCCGGTCTTTGGTTGAGGATGATCTCTTTATTGTATTTCCGTCCATGAGTACGTCGCATGTATTACGTTTTGATTCAAGGCCCCTCCTATCGGAATCTGGATTTTGAAGCTCGGGAGCAAATCCGAGAAGCTATCATGCGGGAGTTGGAACACCATTGTATCCGTTTCGTGGAATACCCCTGGATCTGGGATGAACAGGACCGGTGCCTCCTTCAGGTGGGTCAATATAGACGCATGGAGGACGCCTATTGGTGGATAACGGCACTGGAATCCATAGGTTTTAATATCTGCATCCGCACCCGTTTACCCGGATACGAAACGTGAAACCAAAAAAAGCACCTCCCGGTTCCCCCCGCGTGGCAGATCTATCTACCATAGACGATTCCGCCTGCCTGAAGTGGCCCAGGCTTATCCGGGGAACACTTCTCAGGCGCTACAAACGCTTCCTGGCCGATGTGAAGCTCGGAAACGGGCATGTGGTGACCGCCCACTGTCCGAACTCCGGAAGCATGCTCGCCTGTTGTGAGCCGGGTAGACCCGTCTATCTATCGCACCACAAAAACCCGAAGCGAAAACTCAAGTACACATGGGAACTGATAGACATGCCCCTGTCATTGGTGGGCGTCAACACCATCGTTCCGAACCGTCTCGCAAAGGCCACGATTGCGGCCGGCAACATTCCGCAGTTGTCCGGATATGATTCCATTCGCTCTGAAGTGACATATGGTGAGAATTCCAGGATTGACCTGCTTCTCGAAAATGCCGCTGAAAGGTGTTTTGTAGAAGTGAAAAACTGTACGCTGGTCACCGATGGTGTTGCCTGTTTTCCGGACGCAGTGACTTCTCGTGGACTCAAACATCTTGTGGAGCTTCAAGCTCAAGTCGAGCAAGGGCATCGCGCGGTCATGTTCTACCTGGTCCAGCGCATGGACGCCGGCATTTTTCAACCGGCCGACCACATCGACACCGGGTACGGCAAAGAACTGAGACGCGCCATCCATAACGGCGTTGAAATCCTCGTCTACGATGTATCCATTAACCTCCAAGGCATCCGAATAAACCGCGAGCTTCCCCATAAGCTTTAAATCTCTATTCCGAGGGCACCTAGTGCTCGTGGATTTTCATGTGCCTACTGCCTCTCTCAGAACCAAGACGCCCGAATAACATGCCGCGGGAATAGGGGACAATCCTCACATTTTCATTTTCATGGAAAATGATAAGACTTTTCTTTCATGAGCCTCTCTCCCCGCTCTACGGACTGCGTAATGGTTGCAACCGATAGCTTAAGTCTATTCGCTAATGAAGTCATACTCACACCCAGATCCCTAGCAGCCCAATAACAGAGCAGGCTTCGTGCCTCGACAATGTGCCTGTATTTACCCGCAGACCAAACTACTGAAACATCTATTTTCAACAATTTAGCCACATGAGCAGCTAATTTATCCAAATCCCAACCTTGGCTCTTTAGAAAAGATTTTCTCTCAAACGCCTCACCCGATTCCTGTAACATCTGTTCTACAAAATCACCTTCCCCCAAGATCCACTCCTCTCCCTTGACAGACACTTTTGCCCTGCGCATCTCCATAAGATTCAACCACCCGCCCACGCTCCGAACCAATCCCCCTCCCGTAAAATCAGGCCGTTTACCCATAGAGGTTTAGATGAATATAACGGACCAACTCCTGAAAATGGGGGTCCTCTTGGAAAAGGATGGATTTATAGCGATTCTGAAACAGATGACCGTAACAGCGGTGTCTGCGATTAAAGTACATGGTGTATTTCGTTAACAGACGCCCCATAATAGTGGCGATCGGAAAGGTCTTTGCCCGGAGAAAAAAATGAAGGCATGGTTCGGAATAATCGCCCATGCGTAGCAAATCGTTTCGGTGCCGAAAAGAATATCTCCGAGGCGGATTAAAAAGTCTTTGCAATCCTTTTTGTCCTCAAAGATTTTTCGTCTTTCATTCACCCTGGCAATAGGAGCGCCCCCGGGGTACCTAATCGTGACTGTCTTGGCATGTAACACCACTCTCATAGTCAAGACAACTTCGTAATCAAAAGGTCAAAATGTGAAGAACGTCCCCCTTTCCTGGGTAGAGATATCCTTATAAAATAAAACTTGCAAAGTTTCCTGAAAAGCGCTATTTTCTTGAACAGGAAAAGCCATTAAAACAGGAAAATGCCAACTGAAAAGGACATGATAGAACAACTCCGAACGGGAAAGGTTTCGCTGCCTCCCCTCACCTTTCGCTTTTTGAAGAGCGGTCTGCAAGGCGGCGGAAACACCCGTTTCGACGCAGCGATTGAGGCCTCATGGGGCAAAAGGAGAGCGAAGTTCGCTGTCGAATGCAAATCGCTCTCGACGCCCAAGGCTTTTCAGGCCGGACTCAACATGCTGAAAACATCCTCGCTGCCCAAAGGCTGGAGCCCTCTTTTATTTGTGCCTTTCCTCAGCGAGCGCCAATTAGATGAGCTTGAGCGGGAAGAGATAAGCGGCCTCGATCTGTGCGGCAACGGTGTGGTCGTCGCTCCGGAAAGGTTTGCCGTATTACGCACCGGCGGAAAAAGCCGTTTTGTCACTTCTGCACCGATCAAAAATATTTATCGGAAAAACAGTTCCATGGTTGGACGGGTCTTCCTCGCTCGTGCCGGCTTCGAAACCGTTCAGGATGTATGCGCTGAGATCAACCTTCGAAACATGTTGGTGAAGCGCGGGGATAAGAGGCCCATGACTCTGCCCACAGTGTCGAAGGCGTTGAAAACACTGGAAGAGGATCTGATCATTGCGCGCGGAAAAACCATTCGCCTGTTGCAACCCGATAGTCTTTTGGAAAAGCTTCGTGAAAACTATGTCCAGCCGAATATCAAGGAGCGAATTCGTCTCAAGATCCCGGGGGAGGCAGGGACGATTGGGGAGTTGCTGCTGAAGAAATCGCAGGCCCTAGGTCTCCCCCTTGTCGCATCGGGGACATCATCGGTTGGGCAATATGCCGTAATGCAGTGGGGGGATTTCTTATCCGTTTATTGCCCTCGTCCGGAGATTCTGCTGGAGCAGGTGTCCGGAACTCCGACGGACCGCTTCCCAAATCTCGAGATCATTGTGACAGAGGATGAAACGGTCTTTTTCGATGCCCGGCGAGGAGAGGATTTCTGGTGGGCCTCCCCTGTGCAAGTGTACCTCGAGCTAATGACAGGGGACAAGAGAGACAGGGAGACTGCCGAACAGGTAAGGTCGGTTCTTTTGAGAGACCTTGAGACAGCGCGGTAATGCTAAGGATATCCGACCTTCAAACATCATTGCTCGACCTGCTGCATGAGATAGAGGGCACCGATATCAAACTGATCATTGGAGGGGGCTTTGGTATTTATCTCAAGACAAGTCAAGCGCGGCGGCTGGGTATGCGCACTCTCCTGCAGGCATGGCCTGAACCACGTTCCACCAACGACCTGGACTTGTTCCTGCGTCCTGAGTTGATGATCAATTCACGGAAACTGAAACCACTGGCAAATGCCATCGCCAGACTGGGGTATCAGGTCGTTCCAGGGGCCGAAAAATACCAGTTCGTGAAACCGAGACCGGGAGGCACCGATGCAGGCAGCATCAAGATAGACATCCTTACCGGGCCGCGGAGCTCTTTTCGTGGTACGAAAGTGAAGGCGGATGCTCGGCGTGCTCGTCCCAGCCCTTCGGTCGGGATTCACGCTCATCCTGTGGACGAAGCGTTCAGCCTGGAAGAAGGCCTGTCGTTAATCACACTGGTGGGCAAACTCAGTTCAAACAGGCCCTATGAAGCTGAAGTTTTCCTGCCACATCCTTACACGTTTTCGATGATGAAGCTGTTCGCATTCAGGGATCGGCTTAAAGACTTCGACAAGGATTTTGGCCGCTACCATGCTCTGGATCTATATACGATCATAGCGACGACTGGAGAAGAAGAGTGGGAATACGCCCTTGAATTGCGCGATCAACAGGGCCGCCAGCCCTATGCGTTGGAGGCAGGGCGCCTGGTCTCGGAGCATTTTTCTGCACCAGATCGTTTGGGCATGCTCCGATTGAGAGAAAGCCCTTACTACAGGCCGGAATTGCAAATCAACGAATTTATGTCAGTTCTGTTCGAATTGTTTCCGGCAACAATAAAACCAAATCCAAAATGAAAGTTCTTTCTTTCGATAGGACACCCTAGCACGATCGAAATGAACTGCCGCATAGCCCCGAAGCAACAGTTCGAATCGCTCGGCTTCGCAACGAAAATCGTCGAGAAGTTCGGGGCAAGCGTGAAAGGAATCCTGAAGGGCTTGTCAGCCCCGATTGAAAAAGTGAACACCGATGCTTTAACGAAAGTCCTCAATGACTTTATCATCGATCTGGATGAACGGAGGAAATATGACAGACCGATTCATATGAAGCAATTGGTAGGTGTATTATACTCACTATCAAAGCTAAGCTTGTCTTTCGTACGAAAACGATCAAGGGCGACAAAGTCGTTAAGATTAAGAAAATATTTGTGGGAGTAAGGCCTCTTGAAGACATTCCGAAAAAAAACCGGGGAGACTTTCGAGCACCTCACGAAGGAAAAGACTGTTCAAAAACGCGCGATCTATTTCGCCAGCCTGAAAGAGATGAAAAGGGTTCTGGCGGAGAGACGTTTGGAGATTCTGAAAACAATCAGGGACCGAAAACCCTCTTCCGTATGCGAGTTGCCGAAAATGGTCAATCGTGACCTGAAAAACGTGCGGCAAAATCTTTCCTATCTCAAGGAACTGGGCATCGTGGCTATAAGCGAAACAGGCGCGAAAAAGGTTCCTCATTTCGACTACGATAGGATTTCGATAGAGGTAGCGGTGTGATGGATCGACAGGAGAGAAAGGACTTGGGAAATGTATGTGGTCCTCGAAAAGAACAGGCTGAGAGTATCGGTTGCGAGTTTCTACAACATGGCCTGGTACGACAGGGAACAATTCCTCGATAAGAAAGAGGAGTATCCGATCGACTATGGCAAGCTGGAGGTCGACGTTCACAAGAATGGGAAAAAATACCTGACGGGCTTCGTGATCGATCCAAGGGAATTTATCGTAGACTATCTGAAGACCAGATACAAGAAGCGACTCTCTGTTCCGAAGAGGATTCAATCTGTTGCCGTGGATACAGGAAACCAGTACGAAATACTCTGCGTCGATTTCCTGAAGGTCCGGTCCTTCGTTGTGGACGGGATGGAAGAGGACTTGATCTTTCCGCAGTTCTGCCGGAGAAAAGGGAATATCGCTATCCAGGGTTTTGAGGTCCTCTCCATGTTTTCCATGATCCGGTACCTTGCGAGCAGGTTCAAGTACAGGGGTGCGCGAATAGTACGGCAAGGTGATACTGCCCATAACCTCGAAACAAATCGGCATTGGAAGATCAGACTTGGCGAGAAGAGAAGGAGGACATGACCAGGTTGTCCTTTTTCACCCGAAACGATCATACCACGTTGCATGTTGGGATCGGACCATGGCAAGGCTTCAAACATACCGGTGAGGGCGGAGACATATAAATCCCTCGTAGGAAAGGATCGCAGTTGGGTTAGGTTCCTGAACAGTTTTTATTCGGTTCAGAGAAGAGAGCAGATGGAATAGCAAGGGAGTCCCAACTGGAAATGTTAGGTATTTGAAATTTGCCGAACCTCCAGGCTCCCTGTTGACGCTCGTTTTTAGAATGATCGGCCAGGATTCGAGGCGGCGAGAGCAAAGAGGCCGGAAAACTGGGAGGAGGAGAAGGCATTAAGGACCCTTCTCATCCAAGGGCCGGGTATGCCTGTATCCTTGGTTTCGCTTTCCTTAAATCGTAAACGGCCGGCCGGAGTAAGCACAAAATCATAATGCATGGTGTTAATACCGGAAGGGTGAATTAGTTCACTTTGACGTTGCTGGCAAAAATATCTACATCACTTTCGGTCCAGGCATTTCTTGATGCCTGAGACCCGAAAAGAATGATCTTTGTGACATTCACCCTTTTTTCATTTAATTGCGTTTCAAAGAATTTAACCGCCGCTATACCTTTGCCTTTAGCCATTCCTGCGTTACTTGATTATAGTCTGGGAATTTCATGGTTATTGACATAGTAACCGAAACACGACGGAAGTCAATTGGGTTCCACTCTCTCAGATTCCTGCCGTGAAATGGCAGGTTGCTCTGTTTTTTTCCATCCTATCCGTGAAGGGATCGATCCATTGCCTGTAGATAGGGGACGTATAGATAGCGGACGTTGTTGACAAATTTTACAAATGCTTCGCTGTAAAACATGCTACGAATTAGGAGAAGAGAATGGCTGTCCGTGATTTCAAAAGTATGATGCTGCCGTTTCATGAGATCTCGAAGAATCGAACGGCCTCTCTGAGTTCGGCAAAACGGTAGATGATATAATCAGGCTCTACGCCTTCCATGTGCCGGCGGCCCTGGTTGGAGGCGAAAAACACGGTCTTCATGCCCATCCGTGCGGCTCCGAACACGTCACGGTACATGTCGTTTCCCACGAACAGTACTTCTTCCGGCTCGGCCCCGAGATCGTCCAGGGCGGCCTGAAAAAGACGCGAGTCCGGCTTGCGGAAACCGTGGTCGCTGGATATGATGATAGGGTCGAAGTAGCCGTCGATGCCCATGGCATGCATTTCAGGTAGGGCCCAGACGCTCTGGCCGTCGGATACCACCGCCAGGGAAAAGTGGAGTTGAAGTTCGTCCAGGACCGATTTCACATCCGGATACAGCTCCAGCCGGTGGCGGGAAATGCCCCGGTACATCTCGGCCAGGAACCGGGGCATGGCTTC
>JAWOGN010000061.1:0-6273 GCA_046496815.1 Desulfatiglandaceae bacterium | reverse complement strand
TGGAATTGCAAAGATGGCCAAATCAAGATTAGATTCCAGGACCAACTTGATGACCGCCTCTTCGCCCCAGTATGCAAGCAGTTTGACCAAACCCCTCTCCATGTTGTTCACCTGAACGGTTTCCGCCACTGCCGTGGCGATGTCATCATTTGAATAGTCGAGCTTCATGCCCAAAAGCTCCGCACTTCTGTATAATCGTTTGAGATGCTGATCAATACGAAAAGCCACGGGACCGTCAGGCCCTTTATGGATTCCCAGAACCTCAAAGATGGCGGAGGCTCTTGAGAATCCATGCGACAGAAGTGGCACCGTAGCCTTTTCCCAAGAAATGAAGTTCCCATTCAGCCAAACTTTTCCTTTGTCCATCATCATCTGTCCTTTCCTAATGAATACGCCGGTTCAACCGGCCGGAGGCTCAAAAAACCGACGCCACCGTCAAAAATTTTTGCCCCGTTCTTTTCGAACTTAGAGCGCTCGGCATCCAAATTTCGACATCTTTATGCCGGCCAAACGCATCAATCTGCAAGCCGCGCTCGCCACCAGGTGGTCACCATATCGTGAGTGGAACGGTGGAGACAATCCTGGGCATTACCCAGTGGGGCAGAGCCAGAGAAAGCGGCCGGCGAGGCAAAGAATGGGAGCCGTCGGCGGGGTCTTGTTGCCGAGTCCCGGATTGGTCCCCAGGATCGCCGCAAAATGAGGGAATGCTTGCTTTGATAGGGTGTAATCTCGTGAATTTGTTATGTGAGGTGGTCCCGATTGTCAAGAAAAAAAGTGAGCCTATTGCGGGTTCTCTTAATAAATCCACTGTCCCAAGTTCTTCTAACATATTGATATTATTAGATGCGAGAGTGTCGCGCCGTCATTCCGACGAAAGCCGGAATCCAGTATGATTTCAATAGGATATCTTTTCTGGATGCCGGATCAAGTCCGGCATGACGAGAGAGCTTTGGACTCTCAAGTTAAAAAAGGACCGACGTTTTTTCATGAAACCGCAGTATTCGAAGCGGACATCCCACCACCCCATCTAAAAGTCCTCTGTCAGGAACCCCGGCCACAGCGAATCGGCGGCTTTCTGTCGGCCCAAGGCCTTGCTTGCTCCAATTGGGCTGCCAGCCGAAAGAGGCCGGCCTCATCCCCAAAGCGACTTGCGAACTGTACCCCGATGGGCACGTCGTTTTCATTCCAAAACAGCGGAACCGACATTGCCGGCTGGCCGGTGATATTTTGTGTGCGGGTAAACGCTACAAAAGACAGCGCCGTGCGAATCCACCTTGTGGGATCCTCCGGAGTCGATTCAAAAGCACCCAGCTTTGTCGGTGGAATTCTCATCGTCGGGGAGAGGAGCATGTCATAATCGCCTGCGTGATACCAGCGGGCTATTTTTCTCGAAAACCGTTGGATTTCCTCCACCGCAGTCAGGTACTCCGATCCAGTCGTATGGAGACTTTCCTGATAAATATCCCAAGTCACGGGTTCCAACTCATCCTGTCCGATTTCTCTTCTCAATTCTCTTTGCCAATAGGCGACGGCATGCCCGACAAAACAGGTAAAAATGCGGCCGAAATTCTCAGGAAGATCCGGATGGCTCAAATGATCCGCATCAACCTCGGTGACGACATGGCCAAGACTTTCGCATAACCGCGCCGCATCTTTCACGGCATTTTCACAATCCGGGTGCAAGCCGGTTTCGTCATTCCAGCCCTCAGGTATGCGCGTTAAGAAAGCGATTCTGAGGCGCCCGGCAGGCCGGCCGACTTCTTCCAGGAATGGCCGCGTTTTGGGGGGCGCACAATAAGGATCTCCAAAGTCCGGCCCGGACGTTAAATCCAGCAATGCGGCCGAATCTCTGACCGATCGGGTCACAGCGTGTTCATGTGCAATTCCACCGGCCATATCCCCAAAGAGCGGCCCAAGCGGATTTCTGCCGCGGGTGGGCTTTAGGCCAAAGACTCCGCAACAAGAGGCAGGGATTCGAATGGAACCCCCGCCGTCGTTTCCGTGAGCCATGGGAAGCATGCCTGCGGCCACGGCTGCGGCGGAGCCGCCGCTTGACCCTCCCGCGGTTAAGCTTGGATCCCACGGGTTGGCGGTCGATCCATGGGCCGCGGTTTCCGAGGATGGCAAAATCCCGAACTCAGACGGGTTTGTTTTTCCGAAAATGATCAGGCCGCCGGCGTTTAGGCGTTTCACCAACTCGCTGTCTATCTTGGATATGTAGCCCTTCATTGCTCGCGATCCTTCGTTAAAAGGAGCGCCTTTGTATTCGGCCAACAGGTCCTTCAAAAGGAACGGCACCCCCCTAAATAGAGACCCGGACTGCGGACCCTCCCGCCTGTCGGAACTCAGGTTTTCCGCTATCTTGCGGGCCTGATCGTACATCGGGTGTATCACGGCATTGAGCTGCGGGTTAACCGTCTCGACGCGTTGAATGGTCATCTCGAGTAATTCGATCGGGCTGATTTCACCGCGACGAAGCAATTCACCCAATGCAACGGCATCGTATCCAATCAATTCATCCGTCATTTCGACCTCCTAGTAATCCCATCTCCATCTGACCCCCATACCCCCTTCAGAATTCGCGCCCACTTCACTTTCAACGCTGACGTTCGGTGTCACTTCCACTTGCACTTTCGCCTTGCTGCTTTGAGGGTCCAGGCCCTGCTCCACTTCGAGGTATACCTTGTCACTCAGGTATTTGCCGGCACCGACGGTGGCCTGATCCGTTTCTTCTCCGCCTGATTTTATCTCGAGCTGATCTATGCCCAACGCACTCCGCGTCTGATCCAACAATCCGAGGCTGCCACCCCCGGCCAGCATCCGTGCGGCATCGGCAAGGACCAGTGCCTGAAACGGGGTAATAGCACCCAGCGCTCGCCCGAAGAGCAGCCGGGACAGAATCTCGTCTGAAGGGAGCTGAGGATCGGAAGTAAGCGTCAACTTGGGGTTTTTGAGAGAACCCGAGAGTCTGAGCTGCGCCGTGATGTCGGTTGCGCGGGCTTCGGTGACGATATCTGCAACCGGGGACGGCGGGTATGCCCCGTTGAATGCGATGGTGCCTCGCTGAATACCGAAGCGCTTTCCAAGAAAACTGAACCGACCCCGCACCACAGAGAGATTTCCGGTGATCACCGGTTCCGGTGCGGTACCGGCGATATGGAGTTCGCATTTCCATTCGGAATCGAGGCCGCGGCCACGTACGAAGATTTTTCCGGGACCATCAACCCCCAGGTCGAAGCGCAGTTCAAGGCCTTGTTTGGACCCCGGTTGCGGCATTGGTTCCTTTTCTTGTGCAGTTTCCCGGACATCGATGACTTCCAGCTCTGTTATATCTGGGGGAAGTCGGTCTGGTATGCGAATTTCAGCATGCTCAACACGAAGCTTTCCGGCGAGGTTGGCTTTCTCAGCTGAGCCGGCGAGAGTCACACGTCCTCCCGCAGTGGCGGTTATGTCGTCGCGACGAAGTAGGGTGGCCTGCTCAAGCGTGAGCGCTGTTTTAAACGGAAATCGGTCTCCGGGAAGGAGGTCAAACCAGCCGTTGAGAGAAATAGAACCTTTCTCCCCGTCGGTGGCCCGTGCCTCCTTGATGCTCACCCTGGGTATCTCCGCAGTAATCTCCACTTCAACGTCCCGCACCACGGTCCCGGTAAGAATGTATTCATAGGATCCCTTCCCTACCTGTCCTTGCCCGGTGATCAGAGGGGCATCCATCGTTCCCCTGAGGGCTAAGTTCACACCAAAATGCCCTTTCACAATCTGATAGTCCGGACCAACGAGAGTGTTGATTCGCTCCAGGTCAAGGTCCCCGGAAAGATTGCCAAGTATCTCGCCCTTGGAAGGCAGGGAGAAAGTAAAGGGAGAAAAAGAGAAAAGCAGGGGAATGTCCAACTTCGCTGCCAATGGCTCGGCAGTCAGTCCTTGCAGTGCAAGATTGCTCCTGAGCCTCCCCGCTTTCAATTCCGCTTTGGCATTCAGTGTGGCAGAAGGAAGTTCGGAACCCTTCGCATCACGAATCGAGACGCCATCCAAGCTGAGATTTAAACTGCCTTGCGGCCTGCCGATGGGCCCCAGCAAGGATAGACTCCCGGTGGCAGTGCCGGTGAACTGAGGCGCCCCCGTAATTTTCAAATCGGCAAGCGGCAAGTTCTTAAAATCAGTTTTCAGCGTCAATGTCTGATTTTCAAGGCGCCCGGAGCCATCCAATTGTCCTGCTCCGACGCGAAGTGACAGGGCCTCCACTCGATACCCCAGCGCAGAGCGCTGAACGGATGCGGGGGCTCTTAGCTTCAACGGCAGATCTTGGTAATGCGCCCCAAATTCCTGTAACTCGAGCGTCTGTGCTTTCGACGTGGCGTGAAGGATTCCCCGGGTTTGCACGTCGAAACTTTCCTTGTAATTCCCGCGACTACTTCCATAAAAACGCATTTTCTCCGGTGAACCGTTTCCCGTGAGCGCCAGGTCTGCAAGCGTCACTTCGCCGAAGCGAAACCCGCTGCCCTTCAACTCGAAATTCCCGCTGGGCGTGTTAAATGGATCTACCAAACGGGCCTTTAAGTCAAGTTCCTTCGCATGTCCAAACCGGCTTTTCAGATTCCGGCCGTCCAAATCCAGTCTCATCTCCTGTGTGCTGTTTACGATTTCAAATTTCGTCTTTATTTCCACACCGCCGGCTGAGTCCTCCCCAAACAGAAGCGAAAGATCAGAGAGCCTTGGAGAATTCACCTGGAGTTCCCCCCCCACAAGCAGGCTTTTGAGATCCAGGGCCATGTGACCCGTCAGCTCGTTTTCTCCGGTCTTTATCGAAAGCGCCGATAGACCCAGGCGCGCTCCTTCCAACGAAAAATCACTGCTTCCGCTGAGCGCCTGTCCCGCATACTTCAGTGACAACTCTGAGCGACCCTGAATGCTTGGGGGCAAGCCCTCGGTGTTGATATTTGCCGTCAGCGTCTGCAATTTCAGTTGTTCAAAGACAAGATTCTTTGCGTTGGCTTTCACGTTGACCTTTGGCGATGACAAGGTTCCGGTGATGACACCCTCCATTTCAAGGGAACCGTCGATCGTGCGAGTCAGCACAGGAGAAAGGAAAGCGAGCTTTGGCACGACGATTCGTAAAGCGCTGTCGAGTTCTTGACTCGCTAAATCAAGCGATGCAGCGCCTGTGACCCTCCCCGTCTCCGTATCGACCTGAAGTTTAGAAATGGACACTTTGTTTTTGTCTGTATACTTCAATTCAGCGGCGTAGCCTATGCTGGATCCCAGCAATGGCATGCGGCGGAAGGAAGGTGCCTCGGACATATTGAGTTGTCCCTGAATCTGCGCGGTGAACAAGCGTTTCGTCGCATTTCCAGCAAAAGACACGTGTGTTTTGGTACTGCCGGGGATGTCTGCTTTGAAAAGTCCAGAAATCTTTTGAAGATCCTCGACCGTCAGAGAAGCATCCCCCTTTCCGCTTAGTTCAATGAGATTCAGGTGGCCGGAGGTTTCCAATGAGAATGCTTCCCCTGACAGCTCAAATGTTCGGATCTGAACGATCTCCTTCAAGGGTCCCTCTGCATCGATGTGCCACCGGAGCTGCTTTTCCGGCATGGGCCGCGCATCCAAATGGACGAAGTTCTCAAGGCTGCCCATGCCGGAAAGCTTGATACCTGAAAATTCTTTAGCAAGCGGGGAGAGCAAACCGATGCGAAGATCCGCGTGCATGGCATCCGCACGGAATTTTTCAAACGCAACGTTACGAATGCTCACGAGAAGGGTCGTCTGCGGGTTGAAAAGCGGTCCGGAAAACCTGCCGTTCACTTCCACGCTCCCTGTGATCTTGACCCCCTCCGGATCTCCCAACGGCGACAGGTCTCCGCAAGAAAGGAGGAATTCGCCGCTCGAACGATGCTGTTTGAAATCCAGACCACCTTTGAGCCGCAGAGATATCTTATCACCGTCCACGTTCAAATAATCGACAGCGATGGATTGGCTGTGAGGCATGCGAAGGGCCGCAGCAAAGCGCGTCTCATCGGACAATAGCCGCCTCACCTGAACAGGAAGGCGACCGGAAGTCACCCGAATTTTCCCTTCGGCTTTCAGCTTCGGCGCATCCATCGTCTCGAGGATAAGGCTTGTCTTAAGTTCCCCGAGCCCTCCCACCCTAACTTTCAGGGTCCCTTTCCAGTCCGCAAGCGGGCCCGTTCCTTCCAAATTGAGCGCGGTGGGCCCCGGAAGGTTCATGAAGCCGGCCAACACGCCGCCTTCAGCTTCCTCTACTTTCGCGCGCAAGCGCAG
>JAWOGN010000357.1:0-3447 GCA_046496815.1 Desulfatiglandaceae bacterium | reverse complement strand
GACACTGCCTTTTAAAGGGGGTAAAACGGAAAAGTCCCGCTGAAAGTTACCGATTAAATGACGGCAATGGGTTTGTGTCGATCAACATGGTTTTACGGGACCTTGGCAAATGGACGCCTGTTGTGTTTAGGGTAAGCGTTCACAGGTTCAGGGTTTCCCGATGAAATCGGGATTCAGGGTTAAGGAAAAAGAGAGGATTGAGGACTTGAAATCGTCGTTAAAAATGTACATTTTCCCAAGTAATTGCCAATTTAGTTCCAAATTTTGGATTCGGCCTGACAAAGCTGACGCTTTTCTCATAAATACGTAACCCAAATGCACTCCGTGGACGAGAATTCAACCTTGAACCCCTGAACCTTTGAACCCGTGAACGGTGACTGTTTAGGATACCGTCGTCGGACCCGCGGGCTTTGAAGGTCACATACGGTCAACCTTGAACCAGGGGTTTACCTCATGAATTTCGTCTTTTCCAAAATCGGATAGATCCACGACGGCGACATCCGATAATTCAACTTCAGGCTCGAATTTCATATCCGGATACTTCTCAGCGGCAAGTGCTGCGGTGCGTTGTGCTTCTTCAACATTCGAAAAATCCTTGTTCAGTGTCCCCAGTAACTTGTAGACCTTGAGCTTTATAGTCATCAATCATACCCCTCCCGAATTTGGTTATAAAGATGCGAATTCCGTTTTATTGTAGCGTGGGATGCCGTTTTCAGCGTTCATCCCAATCCGATGTCGCTCTTCCCACAGTGAGATGGCGGATGTATTCCCGTGTAAAGCAAGGCGTGTGCCAGATTTGAGGAAACACATGATCAGATAATATTTAAAATAATTTCAGTAGGTTATGGTTTTGGGACACCCCTAAGAAAAGCAAAGGTGAGATTGCGAGCCGCATGCAATATGGAATTGTTTTTTTCTTGTTGGTAGGAGTTTACATACCGTGACGTTACTGAAGACAAGGGTGGTGGACCCGAATCCGGCGTAGGTTCCAACTGCTTGAATTCGTCATATTGAGTTTGCCTCTCCACATGAAAGGGGTCTATTTTTTGCGGGGTTCTTCCTTAAAGCCCTCAATAATCCACAAAACGACAGCGGCGATTCCTCGTATGCCGTACAATGCGAGCAGAACAATGACGACGGCCCCCCCCAAAATGGTCACAAGCATTCTCGCCAGAGAGGGGAAACCCTGGTCCGCAGCAATAATGACGATGATGACTGAAAAAACAACCATCAATATCACTGCCACTGCGATTGATAAGCGATCGATCCCCCTCTTGATATTCATTTTTCGTTCCATCCCCCATTCAAGGGCCGGTTCTCATCCCCTCTTTTTTTCTTCTGAAAATGCACCGGATATCTTCCGCAAGGCGTTGGCGGTCTCGGGGCCGTCCGGAGATTCAGCAATCGGGTGAGGGTTTGCTTGGCGCGCATCAGCGTTTTCCATGGGCACGATTTGAGCGATGGGGATATCCTTTATCTTGCTCAAACAATCCTTAAGCGCCTCGATTTTTGAGTCTCCCATGCCGAAGAATTTTTTGTCCGCTTCTTGAAGCACCCGGTTCGGAACCGCCATAAACTTGTGAGCAGGGTTTCCCAGGATGACTTCGTACACGTCAATGAAGAGGTTTCCTTCGTTTCGAAATATTTTGTATTTGTGAATCCTGGCGAATATCTCTTCTTCATTGATGACGGACATGACGCAGTCTTCTTTCGGTGTTTGACCATGCAAAGGTCCGGACTTGATTTTTCCCCAAGGCCTCCTGCAAAGCATCCTGTCTTATGGATGCCATAACATCACTTGGATGTATACCATAGTCCGCAAGTTTTTCAATAGGAAGTCGCCCCCCTCGACGCATGCGCGGAGACTGCGGTGTCTTTGCATTCTCGATTCTCAATATTTTCAATCATCATCCGAGTCGGCGATGCGGCGTTCGAAGGAAGTGTTGAAATCCGCATAGTCTTCCGGCGTATCGATATCGCTGTCGTCGTAGGAAAAGCCTGGATCCACAAGGCAGGCTTGGTCTCGATACTTGCGAAAAAGCGCCCGCCCGCCCACGTCACCCCGAAGCTCCATCAGTTCGGGATAAAGCCTTCGACTGAATATGACCGGATGAGATCGTTTGGACTTGATTTGAATGGCCCCCAGGGGGAGATGCGAATCCAGATATCGGCGAAGTAGGAGATCGATGAGTCGGGCGTTGATACAGGGCATATCGGCGAGCAGGAGCATGACGTGGTCATATGTGTCGGCGACTTCAGATACCCCCGCGATAATGGAGGTGCTGATCCCTTGCGCGTAGGCTTTGTTTTCGATGATCTTCAGTTTTTTGTTGAGAAGGACTCCGGAAAGTGCGTTTTTTATTTCCTCGGCGCGATACCCGAGGATCAGAAAGACTTTGTTCAGCAGAGAATTCAGGGCTTCGGTAATGACCCGCTCAAGAAGCGTCGTCCCCTGGACAGGCAACAGCTGTTTCGGCTTGCCCATACGGGTCGAAGCGCCGGCCGCAAGAATCAGGCCGGCAGCGCGGTCTTGCATCCGGCTCAGGGTTGTCTCTTTTTTCGACAGCTACCGGGCTCCCATTTCAAAGCCTGCATCGAAGACCTTGAAATTAATTTCCTTAAACCGCTCGGGCGTCACTTGATCGATTGCCTTTCTTAAGTCCCTGTGGGTGACCGGGCTTTTTTCAAAGGCGGAGAAAAATCCGAGGAGGGCCAAATTTGAGGATTGGGGTGCGCCCAGTTCCATCGCTACCTTATCGGCAGGCATGGCATGGTATGTCACGCGCATCTTTTCCAGGTAAGGCTTGACCTCCGGCCGGACAAAGGACTTCGGTGAAGCATTCGCATACAACTTTGAACTTTTTGCCAGGAAAGGGAGGTTGCGATATGCTTCGTTTTCTTCCAGGGCCAACAAAAAATGAGCTGAACCGGCTCTTACCAGGCTTCCTTTTACAGGCCCAAGCCTCAGGTGAGAGGTGACGGATCCCCCTCTCTGGGCCATGCCGTGCGTTTCCGCCCCCATCGTCTTCCAGCCCTTATTCATAGCAGCCCGGGCCAATATTTTTGTCAGGAAGAGAATCCCCTGCCCCCCCAATCCACTTAAAACAATATTCACTGTCTTCATGCGTCTTGAAGCATCTCCCTGCTGCATAGATCACCCGTCAATTTTCTTCGGGCCTGTTTTTTTCTTCAATGAAGGGATTCGGCTTCCACGATTGCACCCTTGGGGCACACCTGCAGACAAACACCGCATTGGGTGCATAGGGCCGCATGAATTGCAGTGCGGCCCAGATCTTCGTCATGGTAAAGCGCCGGGCACTCGAACCTTTCCAGACAAAAATTACATTCCGTGCAGTCCTCCGTCACGACCACCTTTTTTCGTTCGGGGATGGCCTGCTCTCGGTAGGCGATGACACATGGATGGCGGGCGATGATGACTGCAATGCC
>JAWOGN010000202.1:0-5118 GCA_046496815.1 Desulfatiglandaceae bacterium | reverse complement strand
TCAAGCTCGTTCAACACTCTTTCCTTGATCAGGTCATCATTTAACCGGGTCTTTTCCTTCAATGGAAAGGCCACATTCTCAAAAAGGGTCATTGAATCAAACAGGGCACCACCCTGGAAAAGGAAACCCAGTCGATCTCGAAAGCCGAGCAACTCCCTGCCGCCCATCCGTCCGAGGTCCTCACCGTCCACCATGACGCGACCCTGATTCGGTTTCAAGAGACCCGCCACATGTTTCAAAAGGACACTTTTGCCACTGCCGCTCCCTCCGATCAAAGCGATGATTTGCCCTTTTTTGATTTCCAAAGAGACCCCTTTAAGGACCTCATTTCCATCAAACATCTTGTGGAGGCTTTCGATCTTGATCATGCGGTTGCCTAGAAAAGTAGCGAAGTCATGAAATAGTCCCATACAAGAATCAGCACGGATGAAAGGACGACCGCTTGCGTTGTGGCTTTGCTGACACCCTCTGCGCCGAAACCGGTAAAAATCCCCGTGTAATGCCCCTTAAAACAACACACCCAAATGATGATTACGCCGAAGCTCACGGACTTATATATTCCCTCCAGGACATCACTCATCCCGACGTAACTTGCCATTTCTCCGAAATAGGTACCGGCTCCCACACCCAACAGCTTCACGCCGACCAAATATCCTCCCAAAATGCCGACCACGTCAAAAATCGAGGTCAGGAGGGGCAAAGAAATCAGGCCTGCAAGCAGATTCGGTACGATGAGATACCGGTACGGGTTCAGGCCCATGAGTTCAAGCGCATCAATCTGCTCGCTGATGCGCATGATACCGATCTCTGCGGTAATCGCCGAACCCGCCCTTCCGGTCACCATTAAAGCTGAAATAACGGGACCGAGTTCTTTGATGAGGGAAAGGCCGACCATGGGACCTAAGAACGCATCTGAGCCAAATCTCCGGAGGCTGTAAAAACCTTGAAAGCCAAGGACCATGCCGGTAAACGCGCCCGTGAGAAGAATTACTGAAGTGGATTGCAACCCAATGAAATGGATCTGCTTCAGAACCCGTCTAAATTTGATGGGAGGGGCCAATGAGTAAAAAACCGCCTTGAGCAGAAAGAGTCCCATGATCCCCATTCGCCTGAGACGGGCCAATGTCAGTGCGCCCAATGATCGGATGTATTTCATGGGCGCAAGTCTTTCAAATCCAAATAATGATGTCAAACTGAAACTAAATATCCCTTAGCCGAATATTCGCCGGAGACTTTTCAATGAGCTCGCCAAAGGTCCGTAAACAATCGGAAATTCTTTCCAATTCCTCGGATCGAGCAAACGGAATCGCGTCGCTTCCATGCGCATCGAGGGTATCCAGGACGTATTTGATCGTCATGACATCCGTGTTATGCGCGGGTTGGTAGGCAGTATCCTTTTCCCCGTCAATCCTAATCTCCGACACGAGCCCTGACTCAACCAATTCATATAGGATCTGGCGTACCAACCGAATCGGAATGTCAAGTTCGTTTGAAATATGCGTCTCACTCCATAACGTTTTTGAACCGGAAAAGCTCTTCACCAGCAAATGGGCGACTGTCAGTGTGAGGAGCCTCTTGAGCGCGTTGCTTACCCGTAAACAATCCGGTTCAAATTCGAACGTCTCCACGTTCTGGTGCGCAAATGAGATCTCTGCACCAAGAAGCACAATGAGCCAACTGAATTGAAGCCATATGAGAAAAAGAGGCAGTGCGGCAAAGCTTCCGTAGATGGCGTTATTTCTCGCGACACCGATCTGCAGCGTGATATAGAGCAATTGGAAAACCTGATACATCGATCCCGCGATGACTCCCGCCAGTAGGCCTGACTTGAAATTAACCTTTGTATTCGGCATGAAAATATACATGAATGTGAAAAGAATCCATATCGCAACAAGCGGCGACAGTTGAAACAGAAAAAACAAAGCCGGGCTCACAATTTCCAGCAGGGCGACCTTTTTTACGATAGCTTCTATCTGGCTGGTGATAATAACGGTGAGGCCACTGGAAGCGATGAAAAGAACCGGACAAATGAGCATGAGGGACAAGTAATCTGTGATTTTTCTCCCGAGAGATCTGCCCTTTTTGACACCCCATAGATCATTGAAGGAATACTCGATATGCCCCAAAACCTTGATAATACTCCAAAAAAGGACGACAATGCCGACCCCCGCCATTACCCCGCCTCGGGTGTTTTCCAACAGCGCGTGAGAAAAATTGATGATTCTCGTGACAACTTCCTCATGACCTTCCAGCCTTGCGACAAGTTGAGCCTCCAACGTTTTTTCAAAACCAAAGCCTTTGGCAATCCCAAAAAGCATGGCAAAGACCGGTACGACGGAAAACACAGAATATACGGTCAAAGCCGATGCTCTCAGTTGACATCTGTCCTCTCCGATACCTCGCAGCGCCAAGACCGCTATCCGCAACAACCGGATGCCAAAAGCCTTTGACCGAGAGAGATTTCTCTCCTGAATGCGCCAGATATCTTTTTTAAGGAATTCTATCGCCTTGGAAGTGTCCATAGCAAAGCCATTAGATTGCATTAAATGTTTCAGGATTCACAATATAAAGCTTGAACTTAATGTAAATAAAATATCATAAAAAACAAAAACATTCAATATCAGCCCATCCCGCTCAGCATCCGCGGGATTGCAATATCTCACGGAATCTCATATAATCATGGAGAAAAACCACATATTGTACAATTTACTGTACCCGTCGGTGTCCATACATAAACTCAGAGCTAAAAACCCATGCGGTCCCGGTTCGGAAAAAAGAGACTTCCTATTAGAGACGGAAAAGCATACGGTTGGACGTACATCGACATGTCCGCATGGCAGACCCACCTCCCGGACTTGTCCGCGTGCCGGATCGACGCCGAAATTCTGGAAAAGGGCCGTTTTCGGGTGGCAAACAATTTGGGAAAGGAGCCGGACTCGTGAATAAGAAAGTGATCATTTATGGAAAAGGCGGTTGACCTTACACAAAAGATGCCAGGTCGGCCTATGGAAACACTGCGCAATACGTAGATGTAAAAAGTGAAAGCGGTAAACTGGAGGAAATGCTCTCGCATTCCGGGGGTGTTAGAAAGGTGCCGGTTATCGTTGAAGGAGAGAAAGTCACTATCGGGTTTGGTGGAACATGAGGCGTCTGATAGCGCATCGGGAATGCGCCTCGTTTTCAAATCCACCCCCTCGGTGAGATCCATATTCTGTTTCGGTGGTGACGAATTCTAGGGAGGCCCTTTCGAAGAAAGACGTCGCTTCCACAGTATAAGGGCTGCCAGAAAGCCGCCGATTGCATCTGCGACCAAGTCCCCAATGCTTGCATCACGTCCAGGCACATGCATCTGGTGTGCTTCGTCAAAACCGCCATACACGGCGACCAACAAGGTTACCCAAAGAACCCGTGTAAAAGGGACTCGCTGTTTTGACGGTTTGAATGAAAAGCTGAAGAACGCTCCCAATATTGCGAAAAAAATCACATGAAAAAGCTTGTCCTGTCCCTTTACAAGAGAGGGACCGGACAGGTCCGGCATGGAAGAAAGCAGGTAAATCGCGGCCATCCATCCGACTGCCAGGATCCGATAAACTCGATAGTTCGCCGTGAATTTCATGAAGGCAGTCTCCTTCTCTTATCGTGTGGGAGTCTGATTTGCCCATGGGATGGGCGTAACAGCGGATCAAAGCAGGTTCTTTGTATGTTGGAGCCGGGTTTCAAACCGGGTCTTCCGTCACTTTGGTGATAGTGATAGAATACCCACTTCAATCTGTCAACTCAATCACCCCGTGCCGCTTAACCTCTGACAGCCGAGAGGCGCCCGGTTCGATCAAAAAGCAACCTCGGATCGCAGAGTCAAATATGAGGGTGTTGGGCCGGCGAATGGTCCTGTGGAGGGCTGAATAGGCTTTTCGTAGGACATTCTCTCATTCAAATAACTCAGACTTCTGTGATCATTTGGAGGAAAATGATACATCCAAGGAGCCGAACCCCAAATACCATAGGCCAACAGCCTTAAGGAATCAAACATGAAAATCCATGAATTCCCACCCGATATTCGCACCTACATACTTCCGGAACCTTCGGGAGAAATGTACTACCGATGCATTGGTTGCCACAAAGAATTTGATATCTTTCGTCTTCTTTACACATGCCCGGATTGCGGCTCCGTCCTCTTGCTGCATTCAAGGAACCTAGCGAATTTCGACCGCCTGGACGGCGCAACGTGGCGGAAAATTTTTGATTACCGTCGGATGTTGAACCACAAGGCGATCAAAGGCATTTTTCGGTTTTATGAATTCATAGCCCCTATCATCCCGTTGGATCAGATTGTCTACCTGGGTGAAGGGCACACCCCTCTCGTCGAAGCAAATGCAACCCTGAAAGAAGCGGTCGGCCTTAAGTTTTACTTCAAGAACGATGGTCTCAATCCAAGCGCATCATTCAAGGACCGGGGAATGGCATGTGCACTGAGCTATATTAACTTCATGGCCGGCCGAGAAAAAACGGGAGATATTCTCGCCATCTGCGCCTCCTCGGGAGACACGTCAGCCTCCGCTGCGCTTTACGCATCGTATCTGGGGGGGTTCGTGAAATCGGCCGTCCTCCTCCCTGAGGGAAAAGTTACACCCCAGCAACTGTCTCAGCCGCTTGGAAGCGGTGCCCGGGTTCTGGAAATACCCGGCGTTTTCGATGACTGCATGAAGGTGGTGGAGTGCCTTGCAGAAAACTATCACGTTGCGCTTTTGAATTCAAAAAACAGCTGGAGGATCCTGGGGCAGGAATCCTTTTCCTACGAAATCGCACAGGATTTTGATTATGAGGTTGAAAATAAGGCAATTCTCGTGCCCATCGGCAATGCGGGAAACATCACAGCGGTCATGAGTGGTTTTTTGAAATTCTTTCGTGCAGGACTCATAGACCACCTTCCCAAGATCGTCGGGGTCCAGTCCGAACACGCGGATCCCGTCTATCGATATTACATGGAAAATGACCCCGACAAGCGACGGTTTTTGCCGGTGAGTGTACGTCCGAGCGTGGCACAAGCCGCCATGATTGGAAATCCCGTCTCCATGCCGCGGGTAGTTGAACTGGTTCAGCAGTACAATCGTGCGGCGG
>JAWOGN010000300.1:0-7045 GCA_046496815.1 Desulfatiglandaceae bacterium | reverse complement strand
TTTTCAGATCGCATCTGCGAAACGGGCGCTCCATCATCGGCAGGGCCGACAGCGAGGATGGTTTTTCATTTACGGTTCATCCCAAACCCTTTCTTATAACTTCAACGGACGATGTTTTTGCCGAATATGAAGCGTTCGGGGTCGAGGACCTCAGAATTTGTCGTGTAGACGGAGATTACTTGCTGACCTATAGCGCCTATTCCCGTCACGGCGTGCGTATTGCCCTGGCGCGCACCCGGGATTTTAAAAAAGTGGACCGCATTGCGCTGATCACCCAGGCCGACCTCCGCAACGTGGTCATTTTCCCTGAAAAGTTCGGCGATCGGTATGTGCGTTTGGACCGGCCGCATTCCGAAATGTCGCCCTGGTCGATCTGGATTTCCTATTCTCCGGACCTGGTCCACTGGGGCGATTCTCGGGTGATTATGAAGCCGATGGCCTATCACTGGGATGAAATGAAAATCGGGCCCGGCGCACCGCCGTTTAAAACCGACAAAGGCTGGCTTCATATTTACCACGGCGTTTTTAAGACGATGTCCGGAACAGTGTATCGACTCGGCGCGGCCCTGCATGACCTGGATGATCCGGCCCACATCATCGGCGTTTCCGATCAGTGGATATTGCAACCTGAGGATCCATGGGAAGTCAATGGCTATGTGCCCAATGTTGTTTTTACCTGCGGCGCTGTTCCTGAAGACGACGGTACGGTAAAAATATACTGGGGCGGCGCGGATACGGTCATGTGCGCCGGCACGGCCGTCATTGATGAATTGGTAGCGCTCTGCCTCTCGGACTCCCGGCCGCCGCTATAGATGATCATTACCGGATCAATGCAGACCGAAAAATCAACCTCGAGGATAGGCTGGGATTGAAAATTAATTATGATGAACAGACTTATGATACAGTCTATAAGTATCTATCGACACTAAGGACATGCTGATATGCACCCTAAAAAGCCTCGAAAGCTGAAAGTTAAGAGAAAAGGAAAGAAGATCATAGGGGATACTTCACGGGTCATCACCCGGCTTCATCTTCCTGATAAGAGGGATCGCATACCCAAAATCATTCAACGCGTAGCGGAGTTGCCTGACACGACGGCCGAAGATCTTCTTTCACAAATCATGCTTGATTTTTCCGAGCGGCACAAGGACATCAGACATGTTTTTGAGCGCAACCTGAATCAGGTAAGACATCAGATTCCACGGGATGCCGCGCTCAGCGAGACCAAAAGGGCACTCATCGGGGCCTACTTTACGATGGAGTACTCCATCGAGTCGGCAGCCCTTTTTAACCCGTCAATCGTTCTGCACCCTGATCAGAGCCATCTGGATAAAGGCAGTTTACGCTTTATCATGAGCCTGCGGGCAATCGGCGAAGGCCATGTCTCCTCTATTGTATTTCGAAGCGGCGTCCTTGACCGGGACAATACGTTTATCTTCGACCCGACCAGCGATTATGTCGAGAGGCCTGACATCAGTTTAAATCCGGTTTACGACCGGCATCTCTTCCAGCTGAAGCTCAATGAAATGGAGGTATGCAATGAGGTAACAGCTTATATTCTTGACCGGTTGCCGGGAGATTTCAGCTACAATGAATTCAAAGAAGGAATTGAAGCGCTTCGTGCAAAAACCGTTTTCTCTGAGGCGCGTCAAAACAAAACTTTCGAGATCATGTACTGGCTTGCCAACTCCAATTATGAGATGAATTTCCGACCCGAACACCGGATATCCGAACGGGTGATCTTTCCCGTTTCGAAAAACGAAAGCAACGGCATTGAAGACGCCCGGTTCGTACAATTTTTTGATGACAACGGTGAAGTCACCTATTATGCGACCTATACCGCCTATAACGGCAATACGATCTTGCCGCAGCTGATTGAAACAAAGGATTTTATCAAATTTAAAGTTATCACGCTCAACGGCAAAGCAGTAAAAAACAAGGGCATGGCGCTTTTCCCGCGCAAAATTGACGGCAGCTACGTGATGCTTTCCCGCCAGGACGGTGAAAATAATCATATCATGTTTTCAGACAATATCCATTTCTGGCAGGAGTCCGAAATCATCCAGGAGCCCACACGCCCCTGGGAGTTCATTCAGATCGGCAACTGCGGATCCCCCCTGGAAACCGATAAAGGCTGGATCGTGCTCACCCACGGTGTCGGACCCATGCGGCAGTATTGCATCGGCGCCATGCTGCTCGATCTTGAAAACCCGGCAAGAGTCATCGCCGGTCTTGAAGCGCCGTTACTTGTACCGCATGAGGGAGAGCGCGAGGGGTATGTACCCAATGTCGTTTACACCTGCGGTGCGATTTTCCACAATAGCGAGCTGGTCATTCCCTATGGGATGTCTGATATTGCATCCGGCCTAGCCACTGTTGAAGTCAGAGAGTTGCTTAACTGTATGTGCGCGGTAGGTTCGTGATTTTACCTCCCGCCCATTCTTGATATTCTTTCGCCTGATATGAATGGGAAAGCGGTTTGTCCTTTTCGCATGGGAACCCGCCCGAATCCAAAAGGAATCGTGTGCAGTGGCTATTCCCTTGAAGGGCCGACACAAAAAATCCTGGAAGCAGGCGCCCGAACTTTTGTTCAAAAGCCATTCTCTCGGGCGACACCGTCGGAGAAAATGCAGGAGGTGATGGGAGGGTAGCAGGCACCAAAGGTCAACCAAGGATTTTTTCGTGGATATCAATGTTTGTAAGTATGAAGGGAGGAATATGCCATCCAATAGGAAAAAGAGCCAATGGAAAATTTAAGAGATAAGTTTGGTTCCCTCTTCGGTCTTAAGGAGCCCCAGAAGAAAAAGGATGCCTTGCCCCCTAAGGCTCGTTTCAGCATCTGGTACTTCCTGATGGCCTTCCTTTTATTTACCTACGTTCAACAACACCTGTTTTCTGGAAGAGTGGAGACCATTTCCTACAGCCAATTTAAACAATATATCGCTGAAGGCAACGTGAATAAATTGATCATCGGGCCGGAAAATATCACTGGAACGCTAAGGGGAACGCCGGGCCAAAAGTTTGCGACGGTCAGGGTGAATGATCCCAACCTGGTGCAGGAACTGGATGAACGCAAGGTCGTTTACTCCGGACGCTATGAGAGTAAATTCCTGAGCACGCTTCTCTCCTGGATCATCCCCTTAGGTATTTTTTTCCTGATCTGGCGATACGCCATGAAAAAAATGGGACCGGGGATGGGGGTGATGTCTTTCAGCAAGAGCAAGGCCAAGATATTTGCCGAGAGCGAGACCAAGGTCACTTTCGCCGATGTGGCCGGAATCGATGAGGCCGAAGAAGAGCTCCAGGAAGTCGTGGAATTTTTGAGTAATCCGGAGAAATTCCAGAAACTGGGGGGAAGAATTCCCAAAGGGGTGCTTCTGGTCGGCCCGCCGGGTACCGGCAAAACCCTTCTTGCCAGGGCTGTGGCCGGGGAGGCAAAGGTCCCTTTCTTCAGCATCAGCGGGTCTGAGTTTGTGGAGATGTTCGTCGGGGTAGGAGCAGCCCGCGTTCGCGATCTGTTCGCCCAGGCCGCCGGCCAGGCCCCCTGCATCATCTTCATCGATGAACTGGATGCGTTGGGGAAAGCCCGGGGAATGAATGTCATGGGGGGACATGATGAACGAGAGCAAACGCTCAATCAGCTCCTGGTGGAGATGGATGGATTCGAAACGAATAAAGGGGTCATCATCATGGCCGCCACCAACCGGCCGGAAATCCTGGATCCTGCCTTGTTGCGCCCGGGACGGTTTGACCGGCAGGTCCTGGTGGACCGCCCGGATATCAACGGGCGAGAAGCCATCCTGAAAATCCATTCCAAGAATGTTCTATTAGCTCCCGAGGTCGACCTCCGTATGCTCGCCGGCCGCACCCCGGGATTTGTGGGAGCCGACCTGGCCAACCTCATCAATGAGGCCGCGCTGTTGGCTGCCCGGAAAGACAAGGAAACGGTAGAGTCGGCGGATTTCGACGAGGCCATCGACCGGGTGGTTGCGGGTCTGGCGAAAAAGAACCGGGTGATGAATCCGCAGGAGAAAGAAATTGTCGCCTTTCATGAGTCCGGACATGCGATTGTGGCTGAGTCTGTTGAGCATGCCGACCCGGTGCACAAAATCTCCATTATTCCCCGGGGGATCGCGGCGCTTGGATATACGCAACAGCAACCCACCGAGGACCGCTACTTAATGACCCGCTCGGAGCTGCTGGACCGGCTGGCCGTTCTCTTAGGCGGCAGGGTAGCGGAGGAGCTGGTTTTCGGAGAAATCTCCACAGGGGCCCAAAACGACTTGCAGCGGGCCACGGACATTGCCCGGTCCATGGTCACCGAATATGGCATGAGCGATCGCCTGGGATTGGTGACCTATGAGCGCGCTCGTCAGCCTATGTTCCTCCCGGAGAGTTTTGCTCCCGGTAAAACCTACAGTGAAGAGAAAGCCGGCCAAATTGATGAAGAAATATTCAAGGTCATGGAGAAGGCCCATCAAAGGGTGCGAGGAATCCTGACCGCTCATCGGAATGTTTTAGATGACTTGGCCCACCTCGTTTCGCAGAAAGAAGTTGTACAGGGGGAGGAGCTTAGAAAAATGCTTGGCAAAACCCCGGCGCAGTAGTATCGCACGCCGTTCAGTTTCCCATAAACATTTTAAATCGGAGGATAGAAATGAAAATAAGGCCATTAAGCGACAGGGTGCTTGTTGTCGGAATTGAGGAGAAGAAGAAGACCACCGGCGGGATCATCATCCCGGACACGGTTAAGGAAAAACCACAAGAGGGGAAGGTCGTGGCGGTTGGTCCCGGAAAATGGGATGAAAACGGGAAACGGATTCCCCTGGAAGTCAAAAAGGGTCATCATGTGCTTTTCGGCAAATATGCGGGCAATGAAATCAAAATCGATGGTGTTGAATATCTCATTATGAGAGAGGATGATATCCTAGGGATTATCGAAAAGTAACTGAAGGAGGACCCAAGCAATGGCGACAAAAGAGATTCAATATGGCGCAAAGGCAAGAGAGAAGATGATGAAAGGTGTGGACATTCTGGCAGACGCGGTGAAGGTGACGCTTGGACCGAAAGGGCGAAATGTCCTTCTTGAAAAATCCTGGGGGTCTCCCAAGATCAGCAAGGATGGGGTGACCGTTGCCAAGGAAATTGACCTGGAAGACAAGTTTGAAAACATCGGTGCACAGATGATCAAGGAGGTGGCTTCCAGGACATCCGATGTCGCCGGGGACGGCACCACCACGGCGACAATCCTGGCACAGGCCATCTATCGTGAGGGGGTTAAGCTTTTGGCCGCGGGTGGCAACCCCATGCCCATCAAGCGAGGCATTGAAAAGGCCGTTGGTATGGTGGTTGCAGAACTGAAAAAGATGTCTAAACCCACAAAAGATAGAAAAGAAATCTCTCAGGTTGGTACGATGTCGGCAAACAACGACCGCACCATCGGAGACATTATTGCCGATGCCATGGAAAAAGTAGGCAAGGAAGGTGTGATTACCGTAGAAGAAGCCAAGGTCATGGAGACCACTCTGAAGGTCGTTGAGGGGATGCAGTTCGACAGGGGTTACCTGAGCCCGTACTTTGTGACAGATCCTGAAAAGATGGAGGTTGATCTTGAGGAACCCTATATCCTTTTAAATGAGAAAAAGATCACTGTCATGAAAGATTTGCTTCCCATTTTAGAGCAGGTTGCAAGAGGCGGTAAACCTCTCTTGATCGTTGCAGAGGATGTGGAAGGGGAGGCCCTGGCTACCCTGGTGGTGAATAAGTTGAGAGGGACCTTGAGTTGTGCGGCGGTTAAGGCCCCCGGTTTCGGTGACAGGCGAAAGGCCATGCTGGAAGATATGGCGATCCTGACAGGGGGCCGGGTGATCAGTGAGGACCTGGGTGTCAAACTGGAAAGCATTGCCCTGAAAGACCTGGGCACGGCCAAACACATTACGATAGACAAGGATAACACAACGATCATTGACGGGGGTTGCGACCGAAAGGCCCTGGAGGGGCGTGTAAAACAGATCAAGGCGCAAATCGAAGAGACCACCAGCGACTATGACAGGGAGAAGCTTCAGGAACGCCTGGCGAAATTGATCGGGGGTGTGGCCGTTATCCATGTGGGCGCGGCCACCGAGACTGAAATGAAGGAGAAGAAGGACAGGGTCGAGGATGCACTCAATGCGACGCGTGCAGCCGTGGAGGAAGGCACGGTTCCCGGTGGCGGCGTTGCCTATATGCGTGCCCTGAAGGTTCTTGAAAAGACCCAATTTCATGGCGAAGAACAACTCGGGGCTAACCTCATTAAACGTGCCCTGGAAGAGCCTGTGAGGCAGATCGCCAACAATGCCGGTTTTGAGGGCTCCGTGGTGGTTCACCACGTCAGGGAAGGGGAAGGGGGTTTTGGATTCAATGCCGAGACAGGGATTTATGAAGATCTCATAAAGGCCGGTATTATGGATCCGACCAAGGTAACGCGATTTGCGCTTCAAAATGCAGCATCCGTGGCCGGCCTTCTTATGACTACAGAGGCGATGGTTGCTGAAAAGCCTAAAAAAGGGAAATCCTCCGCGCCCGCCATGCCATCAGAGGATATGTATTAATGGTTCTCACAGGCACCCAACGAGTATTTAGGGAAAAGCGGTTTTTCGTATGAATTAACAGCGCTTTGACAGTGTGCCCCGGGGGCCATGCCCAAATACATGAAGGCTTTTTTAATGAATGTTGATGAAGTCATAGAAAAATATGTTTCGGAACAAAGGGATACGTATAGGCTTCTATCAGGAAAGGCGAGGGAACTCCTTTCGTCTGTTCTCAGTTCCAGGGGAATCGTCCCACATTCGATCACAAGCAGAGAGAAGGGGCCGGAGGAACTTAGAGAAAAAATAATCAGAGAAGGAGAGGCACCTGATGCCCTGTTCAATGGCATCACTGACTTGGCGGGTGTAAGGGTAATTACATACTTCCCGAGTGATGTGGATAAAATAGTGCCCTTAATCGAAAAGGAGTTTAAGGTTGATCCGAAACATTCAGTGGATAAAAGATTGCGTTTAGATCC
>JAWOGN010000059.1:0-6766 GCA_046496815.1 Desulfatiglandaceae bacterium | reverse complement strand
CGTAGTCCTTGAGGACCGGCTCGTATCGGTCATTCATGAGGGGTGAAGAGATCATAAAGTCCGCAGTCGACCGGTTGCAGGCGATGGGGATGTTGTAAACCACAGCGATCCGCAAAAGCGCCTTCACATCGACATCATGTGGGTGGGGCTGCATCGGGTCCCAGAAGAAAATCATGAAGTCGATCCTGCCTTCCGTGATCATGGCGCCGAGCTGTTGATCGCCTCCCAGGGGACCGGATTTCAGCTTGGTCACCGTGACCTCTCTCAGCGTCGAGTCTTTGCAAACATTAGATTCCTTGAGGGTTTGTTCGATGACTTTTCCTGTTGTACCCGTGCATACAAGGTGGTGCTGCAATAAGGTCCGGCAGTTCCATTTGACCCATTCCATGAGATCGATTTTCCGGTTGTCGTGTGCAACCAAGGCGATATTCTTGATTCTTTCCATATGGCTTATACCTCCAAACACATTATTAGAATAGGGTGTTGTGTGAAATGCGTTAGGAATGCTTTAGATCTTGATTAGAAATTGAGTCGGACTACGCCAAGCAGATGCATATAAGTGGAAAAGTCTGGTTTTTAAGGTTGATTTTGTGCCTTATCTGAATGTTTTTGGGGGTGAAAAGAGGAATATAGTATTAAAGGAGTGGTCATCAGAAAGAGGATCCCTATCGATTCGGAAATGTTGAAAGTTTAGTCGCTGATTTTTTGGCTACAAATCGGTGTGGGCGATGCCGCCAACATGGCCAAAGGCTTCATCGATGCCTGGAAGAGGGCCGAAAGCGGGGAAAAAATGAAAGCCGAACATCGCCTTTATTTTGAAAACCTTGAAACTCTTCTTAAGACGCTTACGCAAGGGCGGTGGCTATTGCTGAAGACACTCCGGATAAAAGGGCCCATGAGTGTTCGTGCTCTTGCGAAGGAACTTGGACGGGATTACAAGAACGTTCACACTGACGTGCGGCGCCTGGAGGAGGTCGGCCTTGTTGGACGCACCAAAGATGAACATCCGGAAGTGCCCTGGGATATTGTTGAAGCGCAACTTCGGCTTGTGGCTTGAATTGAATGGATATTAAGCCGAGCTAATCATTACTGACACACACATGCTGAGCAACATACCCTTTCAGGGTTTTCAATCCCCATTCCTTCGTCCATAGCTGAGCCGCCTGTCCCTCCAGATTCACAAGATATTTATCGCCATCGACCTCGACAACAGCACCTGAATCGTGACTGGTAAGTAGGCTCCCGTCTTACTCCTTCGCGCTTCGCCGCGCCAAGAAGCCACGGAGCCTCGATTGTAAATTGGCCGGATCGGATGGCTGGAAGAGCCGGGCTTGGTTTTGAAATCTTCCCCCTCACCTTGCCTCACCCCACGAGGGGAAGAGGAATCTCATACTCACCTTGGCCTCTCGGATGAAGATCGAAGCGAGGTTTGCGATCTGCTTGGCGAAACGGAAGCTCATGGTGAGATCCCGCACACCGCGAGGTGGCCACAGGACGATAGGAATCATTTTAAATGGATTATTTGCCTTTAATATGCTAAAACTATATTAAATTGACACCAAGGTTGAACCTGGAACCGATCTGTTTCGGTGACATTTGAAATGAAAAGGGTGGGGGATGGTCCTGAGGAAAATCTACCGGAGAACATGAAACCAATCCTGCGTAACACATGGCATCGAGCTGAGGATTTGCTTCAACAACTATCTTTGTCGTAACAGGTGATGATGCGAGGTGTGGAAAGGCACGGGGAATTCAATTCCATTAGTTTGCAACGGAACCCATCATTTGTCCCCGATAGATCCAAATGACCATTAGGACGGGAAGAAGATGCCTTGGGCTCCTTACAATCGTTGGGATCCTGCTTCAGTTTTCATGTGGCGTTCTTTCAACTTCCTACGAAGTCACGAAAAAAACCGTCAAAACATCCTATAAGGTGACCAAGGGTCTCGTAAAAGGAACACTCGCAACCGGCAAACTCGTTTACAATCTGGGGGAGTTTACCTTTCAGGTTATCATGGCCCCCTTGAGCTGGCCCTTGACCCATGAGGAAATCGAGTCGGTGGACGGTCTGCCTCCGAAGGAAGCCATCCGCAAAGGACGTGTGAAGCGGTCGCCATATGTCGTGAATGGAAAACGGTATGTCCCCATGTCCACGAAGGAGGCTCGGAATTATCGAGAGAAAGGAACTGCATCGTGGTACGGATATGAAACGTATCGCAAAAAAGGGGGGCGAATGACGGCGAACGGTGAAGCGTTCAATCCTGAAGGGCTCAGTGCCGCGCACAAACTCCTGCCGTTACCTGCGCATGTTCGGGTGACCAACCTCGAGAATCGTCGATCTATTGTCGTGCGAGTAAACGATCGCGGTCCGTTTGTAGAAGGCCGGATCATAGATCTGAGTGCCGGGGCGGCGAAAAGACTGGGTTTTTATAAAAAAGGCACCGCCCGCGTGCTGGTTGAGGCGTTTGAGGTCAGTGGATAAGCAAATAAACGGTCCGCCCGGGACCCCGATCCCGGGTCCCCATAATGATGCCGAACGAATACCTGAGAGACACCGATGAATCAAAAACACATTCAAAAAATTGCAAATGAATTGAACCTTTCCCCTTGGCAGATCGAATCGACGGCAACGGTGCTGGAGGATGGGGGGACGGTACCCTTTATCGCGCGCTACCGGAAAGAGATGACAGGATCTTTGGACGAGGTGGCCATCGCTGCGATCCGCGACCGATTGACCCAACTCGCGGATCTGGACAAACGTCGTGAAGCGATCCTTAAGTCCTTGGAGGATCAGGGAAAGCTTACCGATGAGCTCAAGGGAAAGATTTTAGAAGCTCAAACGGTGGCGGTTTTGGAGGACATCTATCTGCCTTACCGACCAAAACGACGGACGCGGGCAACCGTGGCCAAGGAAAGAGGGCTGGAACCGCTCGCCCACAGACTCTTCAACCAGGAAGCTTTCGATCCAGTTGTGGCGGCCGAACCGTTTTTAGACGCTGAAAAGGGTCTTGAAACGATTGAGGATGTGCTTTCCGGGGCGAGAGATATCATCGCGGAGTGGGTGAACGAGGACGAGCAAACTCGGAGCCGCATGCGTGCGCTTTTCGCCGAAAAGGCAACATTCGTATCTCAGGTCGTGCATGGAAAAGAAAACGAAGGTCTGAAATACAAAAGCTATTTCGACTGGAAAGAACCTGCAAAAACGGCCCCTTCTCACAGGATACTGGCCATGCGGAGAGGTGAGAAAGAGGGATTTCTGACCCTTCGTCTCCTACCGCCTGAGGATGACGCCCTCGCCCTGCTTGAATCACAGTTTGTGAAGGGCGAATCCCCGGCTTCAGACCAGGTGAGATCGGCAGTCCACGACGGTTATAAGCGACTTCTTTCACATGCGATGGAGACCGAGATGCGGATTGAAACGAAGAAACGGGCCAATTCCCATGCCATTCGCGTTTTTGCAAATAACCTTCGACAGCTCTTGATGGCCCCGCCGCTTGGGCAGAAGACCGTTCTGGCATTGGACCCCGGTTTTCGAACCGGATGCAAACTGGTCTGTCTGAATCCGCAAGGGAAGCTGATGCACACCGATACGATCTTCCCCTTCCAATCCAAGACCGCCAAATCCAAAGCAGGTGAAACGATCAGGGAACTCTGCGAGAGATTTCATGTGGAGGCCGTCGCCATCGGCAACGGCACGGGAGGCAGGGAATTGAACGCTTTCATCGAGGGGCTCAACCTGGCGGGAGCGATTCAAGTTATTATGGTCAATGAGAGCGGCGCATCCGTCTATTCCGCATCCGAGGCGGCCCGAGAGGAATTTCCCGATCAAGACGTGACCGTACGGGGGGCTGTTTCCATTGGAAGAAGGCTTATGGACCCGCTTGCCGAACTCATAAAGGTGGATCCAAAATCCATTGGGGTGGGGCAGTACCAGCATGATGTGGATCAAAAGGGACTCAAAGCGAGTTTGGATGACGTGGTAATGAGCTGTGTCAACGCAGTGGGTGTGGAGGTGAACACGGCAAGCCGGCAATTGCTCACCTATGTCTCGGGATTGGGACCGCAGCTTGCCGGCAGTATTGTGGCCCACAGAGAAGCACACGGTCCCTTTCCGGCGAGAGCGGCCCTGAAGGCGGTTCCCCGATTGGGACCCAAGGCGTTTGAACAAGCTGCGGGCTTTCTGCGCATTCGGGACGGGATTGAACCGTTGGATGCGAGCGCCGTTCATCCGGAAAGCTATCCGATTGTGGAGGCCATGGCTCGGGATTTGAAGTGCAGCGTGAGGAATCTCATGACGGACGAGGGGATGCGCAAAAGGATACGCAAGGAAGGCTATATCACGGAGAAGGTCGGCCTTCCTACCTTGAATGACATCCTTGAAGAGCTGGCGAAGCCGGGTCGGGATCCGAGGGAGCGCTTAGAAAGCTTCGCTTTCGCGGAAGATGTCGAAAAGGTGGAGGACCTGGTACCTGGAATGAAGCTGCCGGGCGTGGTGACCAACATCACTGCCTTCGGGGCCTTTGTGGACGTCGGTGTTCATCAAGACGGGCTGGTGCACGTCAGCCGGCTCGCAGATCGCTTTGTGAAAGACCCCAATGAGGTGGTAAAACTGAATCAAAAAGTGTGGGTGACGGTGCTGGATGTGGATCAGGAAAGAAAGCGAATATCGCTTTCCATGCGGAACGGCACCGAAACATCCGATCGGGACGCACCCGGCCCGCCGAAAACGGCTCATCGAAAAAGGGTCGCCCATGGTCAGAAGAAGAAGGAGAAACCTCCTTTCAATAATCCTTTTACCGATGCGCTGAAGAGGCGATGAATGAAATGGATGAATGGGGTCGCGATCCGTCCGTGAGAAGCGTGCGGGATATGTTTTCGCGGATGGAAGCCGCACAAGGCCGGTTGCTGGAGCAATTAAATCTATCGCCGTTCGACGGCAGACTGCGGGGTGCCAGAGACGCGGCGAAGCATCTCTTCGAGCGCTCCCGGGCGCATGCAAACGCTCGTCATGTCAATATGGAGGGGCATCAGGTCGCTGAACTGTATGTGTACTGTTTGGCATCCGCCCTCGGCGCACACGGGATCCGAGTCCCCGACGAGCTCCTGCCGAAGGAGGAACACTTTCGGGCTTTGATCCGGGAGGTGATACCATGATCCGACTCCGGCTGTTCGGCCGCTGCCGGATCTACCATGATCCCGTAAGCCCGGTTTTGAAATCCCCGGCGCAGATCGGATGGGATGCCTGGTTCCGAACAATCGACCTGGTTACGCCAAGGCGGTTTAAGGGCAGGGAGTTACTGCTTCGTACCCGGGGCTGGTGGACGGTGGAACCTTCCGAGGTGGCTGAGGTCGTTGAGCAGCACGGAAACCTCACACTCGGCGACAATGGGGAGCTCATGGTCGAGCTTAGGGACCAAAGGGCCGTCGACGGTCTGTGCGAAGCCTTGTCAAACCGCTTTGACGGGCAGGTGCTGCTCGCCCCGTAGCAGGTGATTCGAGATGCGCAGGCGCAGGGGGGCTCCCTTAGGAAAATACCCGGAGATGATTAAAGAGGTGCTGGATGTCCGGACCAAGCTTTTCCTCAGCCAGATTTTGTAGCAAAAACGGTGTTCGTCAAACAGACGCCGGAGACGACAAAAATTCCGCCAACCAATAAAGACAAGGTGACCGGCTCCCCAAGAATGAAAAATGCCAGCAAAACGGCGCTGACGGGTACGAAACTGATAAATTGCCCGGCCTTTGTCGGGCCGATGGCCTTGATTCCCTCATAATACCAAACAAATCCCACCACCGTTCCGAAAAATCCGAGATAAAAGATTGCGAACCAATCGACCACCGAGTAATGAACCAGGTTTTTTGTGAGGCCTTCGAAATATGCCGGGAAAAACAATGCCGCAGCACCGGCCAGTGATGCGTAGGATACGGATACAAGCGGCGAAAGATCGGTCATAACTGCTTTCCCTATCAGGGAGTAGGCCACCCAGGATGCAACGCAGCAAAATATATAGAGCTCTCCCGCCCCGAGATTCCCATTTACAAACTCCGCGAGGTCCCCCTTCGAGATGACAACGATCGCCCCGATTACCGAAATAGTAATTCCGGCAACCCGTGTGAAATTCAATTTTTCTTTGAAAAAGAGGGCGGCAAAAAGCGCGATAAAGACCGGGTTGTTTGCGATAATGAGAGACGCACGTCCGGCACTGATCAGTTTCAGCCCTTTGAAAAAAAGCACATTGTAGGCAAACACGCCCGTCATCCCCAAAAGAATAACGGAAATCACCTGTCTCTTACTCAAGGCGGGCAGGCCCCCTTGATGCTTCCACGTCAGTGAGATGAGACAAACGGAAGCAACGGCAAATCTTAAGAATGCCGCCGAGAAAGGGCCGACATCCTTTGCAACGACCTTTCCCGCAATAAATGTTCCTCCCCAAAAAATCGCAGTGAACAGGAGTTTGAGATAGACCGAAAGCATGAAGGTTGCTCAGCTACTTTAGCGGAGTTATTTTTGATGGTACCTGGGGAATCGCAAAAAAATCCTGATTTTCATTCAGGCACTATTCAGGGGTTCTTTGGTGTGACGCTCCGAGGATGACGCAATTATTTATATCATTGCCCGACTTCCATTTTTTCCACCAGATCAAGGGCAGATGAAAGGACCCGATCTTTGAATCTCATTTTTAGGGCAGACTGAAGCATCTCAAGGCTGATCACTTTGTTGAGTTTGGCCAAAACAGATAGCGAAGCAAGTGCCCAGTCTTGGCTTTTG
>JAWOGN010000028.1:0-3055 GCA_046496815.1 Desulfatiglandaceae bacterium | reverse complement strand
GGGGTTCCTTCAGCTTATAGATGATTTCAGTAAGACCTACTTTACCGTTTTCAAGACTGAAACGAAATGTTATATGTATATCTTATTCCATCACGGTTTCTTTCTCTTAGTTTTTGTCGGGAAAATGTAGCCATAGAAAAAGACATACTCATTTATTCAATCTTTGGCCCATGCGAACACCTTTGAACGTCACCAATCCTTTAGATTTTTTTGTCTGGAGACACCCCTGGAGTGGTACCTTAAAAGACGGAACATGTGTTTCAATACATGCAGAGTTCGGGAAAAATTCCGGTGACTAGCCGTAACTAGTTGAAATAATAAAACAGTCATTTCTCAAGTAAAGGTGTGCATCACCGACTTTCAAATTCCTAAATGACTGATATCATTGATAAAAAATTTTTAATTTTTCGCTTGCAAAACAAAACGTTTTTTGCGACCATCTAACCCATGGAAATCAGCACCAAAAGCGAAAGATTCGGAGATTTTTTCACCCTCTGCTCTCCCGACGAGAGAGGTCGGAAGATCAAATATGTCTTTATGGACCGCAGACCCGTAATCCATTTCGATATCGATAGCCCTGCCGAGCGGAAGATTGCCTTAGTCCAGCTTGTGGAGCGGGGTATCTGCAATATCAAGACCGCCGGCGAATTGTGCGGCTTCCATCGTAACACCGCCGGTAAGATTCTCCAAACCAAAAGTATTCTTGGCATAGAAGCTGTGCTGTCAGATGATCGCGGGTTGAAAAAGCCATACAAATACGTTGATGATGTTCGTTCCCATATCCAGAACCTTCTTTCGGAGCATCCTGAATGGAAAGATCGGGACATTGCGGATCAGGCCTGCCAGGATCTCGACATCAAGATTTCCCGCAGCGCTGTTGCCAGGATTCGCACCGGGGATGAAAAACAGCCCTCGTTGCCAACCAAAGCCGAGCTCTTCGATATGGCCAAAGAAGCAGAGGCTTTTGAAAAAGAACATATGGAACAGCGCCAACTCTGGCTTAATTTCGATACTGAGCCGGAACTGAAACAAGTGGCGGAGGAATGCAGCAACGAGCCCCCACCCCAGGCCAAAAATGAGACCCAACAATCTTTCATCGATCAACTGCAGCAAGGGATGAAATGCACCTTTGCCGGTGGTTTAATGCATCATCTTTTCCTCCAGGAGATCGGTTTTGAAGAAATTCTGTCTCCCTTCCCATTGTATTCCGGCGCCACCTATCAAAGCGTGGACGTGATGGCTACCATTTTTCACAGTATTGCCTATGGGCTGCCATCCATAGAAACCCTTAAGCTGGTCAACGCCAATGAGTTCGGACTTCTAATAGGCCGCAGCCGCATGCCGGACAAAAAGACTTTGAGAGAGCGTCTTGGCCAGATGGCCGATCAGCACCTCAGCGGGGACCTCATTGATGCTTTTGCACGCCGCCTTCTGGATCAGGAGCGGATTGATCGTGAGGTCTTTTTCATTGACGGCCATTTCCTACCCTATTATGGCCTCAACGTGATTGCAAAAGGCTATTTTACCGTGCGGCGACTGGCAATGAAAGGGAATGAGCTGTACGCCATAACAGACCTTCAGGGGAGACCGCTCTTTTTTATCACTGAGTCAAATGAGATTGACTTCAGACCGATTATCGCCCGCAGCGCAGAGATGCTGGTCGGTTTTGGCATTGATCGTCCGATTCTTGTATTTGACCGTGGCGGATACGGCATTCATTTTTTCAAAGAGCTGGATCAAACCGCTGACTTCGTCACATGGGCCAAATATCTCAGTGAAAAGTCATTAAACAGCATCCCCGACCAATCGTTTTCCGTGGGTGTATTTTGCGGGGATAATCGTTTTATGGTGGCCGAGGAAAAACGCACCGTTGCCGAGTCCATACAAACGGCGTCGAACGACGGCCGCAAGACCCCCAGCTCACTCGAAGTAAGATTGGTTGTCCTCAAGGACGTCGATACTGGCAGGCGCCTCGGGGTTTTCACAAACAACACCACTAAACCTGCCCATGATATCGCTTTCTACATGCTCCAACGGTGGGGGAAGTCTGAGAACGTTTACAAAGATCTCATGGCCACTTTCAACCTCAACTATCACCCCGGCTATGACATCAAGGAACTGGAAGAACAGCCTCTCGTTGATAATCCGGAAATCGTCCTGATCCAGAAAGCCATCAAAGTTCTCAAGAAGGAAGCACAGGCCATTCAAGACGAAATCCTCCTCACCGAAGCAAAACTTGTAAAGCGCAACGACAAAAGGAACGTGGGAAAGGTTTTGGCCCTCCAAACAGCATTAGCAGACAAGCAGAACGATATCGCCCTGTTTCAACAAAAACTCTCAACCATTCCTGACAAGGTCTCAATCATCGAGATTCTCAAAGGAAGACCCATGTCCCGTTGCGATCTCGAGAAAAAGAAGCTCTATGACCTGATGCAGTTCATGGCATACCATTCCAGGGAAAGGCTCATCGAGCTTTTCCAGGACTGCTACGACGATCACCGGGACATCAATAAAGTCCTCCAGATGATAACCCGACGGCCAGGTCTTTTGAAGCTAGCCGGACAAACCCTGATGGTCATTCTAGAATGGATAGAAAACAGGAAATACCGACAGGCAGCCAAACAACTCTGCTGGAAGCTCAACCAACTGAACATCAGAATGGTCGGGCCTTTGAATCTCAGGCTGTCATTCCATGTCGTTCGTTTCCCTTGACCCGACAGCCAGCATCCTATTGCGGGATGCAACTTTTTTCTTGAGAAAAAACCGAATTTTTCCCGAACTCTGAAGCGGGTATTTCTTGACAACACTTTATCCTTTGAGTAAAGGGGAAAAAACGGTTTTTGATTTTATTCTTTTCCTTTAAATAAAAGCAGTTGTGTAAGATGAACGAAAAGATCTCTCTCATTGCAAAAAGGATAGCAGAAGGGGGCAAGAACATTGTCTTTACTGGGGCTGGCATATCTACCGAAAGTGGAATCCCGGACTTCCGCAGCAAAGGAGGTATCTGGGACAAATTCCAGCCCGTATACTATGATGAATTCATGTCCTCAAAGGA
>JAWOGN010000363.1:0-15064 GCA_046496815.1 Desulfatiglandaceae bacterium | reverse complement strand
TGGGAGGGGAGTGAGGTGACGTGAAGAAGGATCCCGCTTGCCCGCCTTTTCCGGTACGGACCGAGCAAACACGCCGGGACCGTTGAATGGGAAAATACATGATCGACCCCATTGCCTTTTGCCGTGTGCTGCCGTAAAAAAAGGAAAAAATTCACAATTCATCAAGCGTGTCAATCCGGATTTTTGGAAGGGATGCCAACGGCCCCTTCTGTTTGGGAAACCGTTTTTTTTCAAAGATCTCCATGGATTTCTTCAGGGATCTTTCAAAAAAACGCATAATTTTAACCGGCTAAATGAAAGGAGAGAGAAAGATGCATACGTTGAATTTGGTGCGTGGGGGCATGCTTTTCGTGGGATTAACGGTCCTGTCGTTTGCCTTTTCCGGATGTGCGACCACCTCGCAGATTCAAGCACTGGAAGAAAAAGTCGTGCAAGCACAAGAAGCGTCCCAGCATGCCATGCGTGAGGCTGAAGCTGCAAAAGCCGAGGCGGAAAAATGCTGCACGGAATCGACCCGGAACGCCGAAAGCGCTGACGCCGCAGCTTCCAGGGCCGAAAAGGCCGCTGCAGGCGCAAGAAGTGATGCGGACAGGGCTGAAAAGGCCGCCATGCGAGCAAAAAATGAGGCGGATAGGGCGGAGTCCATGGCGGAGAAGAGTGAACAAATCTTTGAGAAGATCATGTCAAAGTGAAACCAATTCCCACCTTAAATTGATAGAACGAGCGTATCAAGTTAGCGCTTTGAAAACCCCCAGTATTGGAAAAGGGGGCCGTTGGGATCTCTTTGAGAAGGCCGCGACTGGACCCCACCGGAATCCGGCCTGTCATCCGTGCATTTTTTTATGTGACTTCGGAGGGAATAGAGGTGTATAAAAAAATTTTGGTGCCGTTGGACGGATCAAAACGAGCAGAGTCAATACTCCGATACGTGGAAGAGTTGGCGTATCGATTCGAGGCCAAGGTTGTCTTTCTTCAAGTGGTCGAGTCTCCTCGTTTGATTCTCGGGGCCGAGGAAGGTCATACTGCAAATGTGGAGTTCTACAAAAAGGAACTTGAGCGAAGTGAGAAAGAGGGAAATGACTATTTGACCGCTCTCAGCGGCTTGTTCCGTGAAAAAGGCATCGATACAAAAATACGTCTTGTGCATGGGCCTGTTGTAGAGGCCATTATGAATGCAGCTGAAGCTACAAATGCAGACCTGATTGCGCTTGCCAGTCACGGCCGGAGCAGTTTGTCTCAGGTTTTCTATGGCAGTGTGGCCGTTGGGGTCCTACACCGGATAGATCGTCCGCTCCTCCTGATCCGGTCGTGAGCTCGTAAGGGGGGCCATTGGACCATCTCCGTGCCGCATCTCCCCCCAAGTTCAAGAGTCTTGTGTTCTTTCTGATGGTTCAATGGGTTCAATGTCCACTTTTTGCAACGGAGGTGAAAGGCGTGTTGGAAATAAAGCGAATTCTTTTTCCTATTGATTTTACGCAAAATTCGTCAAAGATTTTACCATACGTGTTATCCGTTTCTGAGAAGTATGACGCCATGATTTACCTGCTTCACGTCATAGAGGATTTTTCGGAGTGGGGGGGATTGTATGTTCCGCATATTCCCTTTGAACGGTACCGCGAGGGGGCCTTAAAAGGTGCCAAAAGCAGTCTTGACAGGATTTGTGAGGAACAGTTGCAGCGTTGCCCCAATTTTCAAAAAAAGATTCTTTTTGGGGACCCCGCGCAACAAATCCTTAAAACCATTGAGGTAGAAGGCATAGATCTGGTGATTATGGGTACACATGGACGAAAGGGATTAGAGCATGTTTTCTTCGGCAGTGTAGCCGAAAATGTCGTGAAAAAGTCCCCTGCTCCCGTACTGACCATTAACCCTTACAAAGCGAAATAGTGACCGACGGAAAACTGCTATTTTCTCCAATCTCTGCGTCAGACTGAAATTATAATCCTCGAAATACTCAATGTATTCCTGTCGTTATAATTTTTGCCTTCTTGATCTTGGAAAAAAATCTCTGGTTTTCGGTCGGACACCAAACGGTGGCCGACCGATCCCCGCTTTCCAAAGGGGACAATTCCGGAAATTTACCGGGTCGGTGACGGCAAGGAACCGCGGCAGATCATCAACGCCATTTTTGAAGAGGCTGCGGTAGCCAGGCTGATTTGAAGCCGAAAAGAGGTCGCTGTGTGCTATGACTCCGGCGAACCGGCTTCATCATTCATATCATGGAGACGCTTGAAGTAAGGTCGGGGTATCATTTTACAGATGTAATCGAGATTGGAGGAAGAACTTCACCCATGCAGCCGCAAGAGGACAGAAAACGTGTGATGATAGAGGGCGTCAATCCGGAGATCGACGGCGGTCGTTATCCCATCAAGAGAACGGTTGGAGAAACGGTTGAGGTGGGAGCCGATATCTTCGCAGACGGCCACGATGCCATTTCCGCCGTGCTCTTGCACCGCAAGGAAACGGAGTCTCAATGGACCGAAACCCCCATGGAGTTTCTTGTCAACGATCGCTGGAAGGGCTTTTTTGTCGTGAATGAAATCGGTCGCTACGTGTATACCTTGGAGTCCTGGGTGGATCATTTTCAGACCTGGCAGCGGGACCTGGTCAAAAAAGTGGATGCGGGTCAGGATGTCTCCGTGGATCTCCGGGTAGGGGCGGAAATCGTCGCGGATGCGATCCCGCGGGCTTCGGGTGTGGACGCAAAAAGGCTGAAAGAATGGGCAACGAACCTCAGATCCTCTCGAGATCTGAAGGATAGGGTCCATGCGGCGGCGGACGAGGCGTTGAAATTGTTGATGGTACGGTACCCCTACCGGGAATTTGCCACGAGATATGAAAAAGAACTTAGGGTGGTGGTCGATCGAACAAGAGCGCGCTACAGTGCCTGGTATGAGATGTTTCCCCGTTCCTGCACCGATGCGGCGGGAAGGCACGGTACCTTTAAGGACTGCGAGATCCGGCTTCCCTATATCGCTCAGATGGGCTTTGACGTTCTTTACCTGCCGCCGGTTCATCCTGTCGGCCGCACGCACCGCAAAGGGAGAAATAATGCTCCGGTCGCGAGTCCCGGTGATCCCGGCAGCCCCTGGGCTATCGGCTCGGAGGCGGGCGGGCACAAGGCCGTACACCCCCGGCTGGGTACTTTGAAAGATTTCCGGAATCTTGTATCCAGGGCGTCCGAGCAAGGTGTCGAAGTGGCACTGGACATCGCCTTTCAGTGTGCACCGGATCATCCCTACGTAAAAAATCACCCTGAATGGTTTCGGCAGCGTCCTGACGGAACCATTCAGTATGCCGAAAACCCTCCCAAGAAATACCAGGACATTTATCCCATAAACTTTGAGACGGAAAATTGGCGGGCGCTCTGGGAGGAACTGAAAGGCGTTTTCCTCTTTTGGATCGACCAAGGCGTACGAATCTTCCGGGTGGACAATCCCCACACCAAGTCCTTCAGCTTCTGGGAATGGGTGATTGCGGAAGTGAAAAGGGATTATCCCGAAGTCATATTTCTTTCCGAGGCCTTTACCCGGCCAAAGGTTATGTATCGTCTGGCCAAGTTGGGGTTTACACAGTCATACACCTACTTTGCCTGGCGCAACACAAAGTGGGAAATTACCCGGTATTTCAACGAACTCTGCCGCAGTGAGGTGCGGGAGTTTTTTCGGCCGAATCTATGGCCGAATACCCCCGACATCTTGACGGAATACCTCCAAATGGGGGGGCGACCCGCTTTCGTGGTGCGGTCGGTGCTGGCGGCAACCCTGGGCGCCAATTACGGCATCTACGGTCCGGCCTTTGAGCTCTGCGAGAACTCGCCCAAAGAATTCGGCAGCGAAGAATACCTGGACTCCGAAAAATACGAGATCAAAAACTGGAACATCGAAAGCCCGGGTAGTCTTCAGGGGCTTTTGGGCAGAATCAACCGGATCCGGAGAGAGAATTCCGCCCTTCAAAGCGACTGGAGTCTGCAATTTCACCCGGTCGACAATGAGCAGCTTATTTGTTACAGCAAGAATACGAAAGACTATTCCAACATCGTGCTGGTGATTGTAAACCTGGATCCTCACCATACCCACTCGGGCTGGTTGGAGCTTCCCATCAAGGATTGGGGCCTGGAGCCTACCCGGTCTTACCAGGTCCATGATCTTTTGAGTGATGCCCGGTATCTCTGGCATGGATCCAGGAACTACATCGAACTCGATCCTCAGATCGTTGCGGCGCATATCTTTCGACTGCGGCGGCGGGTGCGAACCGAGCGCGACTTTGATTATTTCATGTGAGATGAGGAGAAAAATGGGGAGGAGAAAAAGGGAAGGGTTTGCATTGGAGGACGATCCGCTATGGTACAAGGATGCCGTTATCTACGAACTCCATCCCAAGGCATTCTGCGACAGCAATGGGGATGGGATGGGGGATTTCAGGGGGCTTACCACAAAACTGGACTACCTTCAAGATCTCGGTGTCACCGCCCTATGGCTTCTCCCATTCTGCCCGTCTCCCCTGAAAGACGACGGATACGATATTGCCGACTATACGGGAGTCCATCGCGACTACGGCGCGCTTGGTGATTTCAAGGCATTCCTCCGGGAAGCCCACAGGCGTAATCTGCGCGTGATCACGGAGTTGGTTCTCAATCACACCTCCGACCATCACCCATGGTTTCAGCGCGCCCGGCGAGCTAAGCCCGGAAGCCGTTGGCGCCAGTTTTATGTCTGGAGCGAAACGCCCGACCGATATGCGGACACGCGTATCATATTTCAGGATTTCGAGTCTTCCAACTGGGCATGGGATTCGGTGGCCAAGGCGTACTACTGGCATCGCTTTTATTCCCATCAACCTGACTTGAACTATGACAGTCCGGACGTACAGGAGGCGATATTCCGGGTCATTGATTTCTGGTTCAACATGGGCGTGGACGGCCTGCGACTGGATGCGGTTCCTTACCTCTATGAAAGGGAGGGAACCAACTGTGAAAATCTGCCGGAAACCTATGCATTCCTGAAGAAATTGAGGGGACATGTGGAATCCAAGTTCAAAAATCGAATTCTTCTGGCAGAAGCGAACCAGTGGCCTGAGGATGCCGTAGCCTACCTGGGAAATGGCGATGAATGCCACATGGCGTACCACTTCCCACTGATGCCGCGATTGTTCATGGCGCTTCGCATGGAAGATCGATTCCCCGTTATCGATATCCTCGACCAAACCCCTTCCATACCGGATTCCTGTCAATGGGCCCTCTTCCTTCGAAACCATGACGAGCTCACGCTGGAAATGGTCACCGATGAAGAACGAGACTATATGTACCGGGTGTATGCACAAGACCCTCAGATGCGTATTAATTTGGGTATTCGTCGCCGACTCGCACCCTTGCTGGGCAACAACCGGAGGAGAATGGAATTGATGAACCTGTTGCTCATGTCACTTCCCGGAGCACCTATTCTATATTACGGGGATGAGATCGGAATGGGTGACAACATCTATCTGGGAGACCGCAACGGGGTGCGTACGCCCATGCAATGGAGCCCGGACAGAAATGCGGGCTTCTCCCGGGCCAATCCCCAGCGGCTCTATCTGCCCGTCATCATAGATCCTGAGTACCACTATGAGGCTTTGAATGTGGAGGGCCAATCAAGCAACCCCCATTCCCTCCTCTGGTGGATGAGACGACTTATTGCCCTGCGTAAGCGTTTCAAGGCTTTTGGTCGAGGTGATATTCAATTTTTTCAGCCGGAAAACCGTAAAGTTCTGGCCTTCATACGCGCTTACGAGGAGGAGATTATCCTCGTGGTAGCCAATCTATCCCGTTACGTCCAGTGCGTGGAAGTGGACCTTTCCGAATTCAGCGGAATGGTGCCTGTGGAAGTATTCGGCCGAACGGAATTCCCCCCTATCGGCGAGCAGCCCTACTTTCTTTCCCTGGGGCCTCACTCCTTTTACTGGTTCGTGCTGACAGCGAAGGGAGAGGGCCGGGAGTCTCTTGACATTTCCACGTTCGTATCTCAGCTGCCGGTTCTCACGGTGGCAGGAAGTTGGGAGTCGATTTTTCGGGGCAAATCCAAGGTATCCTTCGAGCAGGGTTTGCCCAAATATCTCCAGTTGCGACGCTGGTTCGGGGGGAAATCCCGGCGCATAAAACGGGTGGCAATCCGGGAGATTTTGCCCGTGCCCAACCATTTTGTATCTGCTTCCATCGCCTTGGTGCAGGTGGAGTATATGGAGGAGGACGCCGAACTCTATACCCTCCCGCTTGCTTACGCTTCAGGAGAGCATGCGGATGCGGTGCTTCAGGATCATCAATCGTTCGTCGTGTGCCGTGTCCGGCTGAAAGACAGAGACGAAGAGGGAATACTTTATGACGCCCTTGTGGATAGAAACTTTTGCGAGGTTCTCCTGGAAGCGATAGGGCGCCGGCGGCGGCGAAAGGGAACGAAGGGCGAACTGCTGGCCACCCCGACACGACTGTTTCGAAGACTCGGAGACGGCGATGAAGGCGAACGACCGGCCCCGTCCCTCCTTCATGCGGAACAAAGCAATACCTCCGTGGTCTATGGGGATCGTTACATCCTGAAGCTCTTTCGGCGCGTGACGGCCGGCATCAACCCCGATCTGGAAGTAGGCCGTTTCCTGACCGAGCGTGGATTCCCCCACATCCCGCCTGTGGCCGGAGCGATCGAGTATCGAAAAGGTCGTCAGGAACCCATGACGCTTGCCGTTCTCCACGGATATGTCCCCAACGAGGGCAACGCATGGGAGTACACCCTGGATATGCTCGGACACTATTTCGAGAGTGTGATGGCCCGTCAGCCGGAAATCGAACCCCAACCGCCGGCTGAAGAACACATGCTGGATCTGGCGGAACAGGAATTGCCCCCTGAGATATTTGATAACATCGGCAACTATCTGGAATCTGCAAGACTCTTGGGACAACGTACCGCCGATCTGCACATCGCTCTGGCCTCCGCTCCGGATTACGCTGAGTTTGCTCCCGAGCCCTTCTCCAAGCTTTACCAGCGAGCCCTCTATCAGTCCATGCGCACCTTGGGCGGACAGGTCTTTCGGTTATTGCGCCGTACGGCAAAGCGCCTTCCGGAAGACATGCAACCGGAAGCCCTGAAAGTCCTGGGAAAAGAGTCACAGGTTCTGGCTCTGTTTCGGAGGGTGACCCATGAGAAGGTCACAGGCATGCGCATCCGTTGCCACGGCGATTATCATCTGGGCCAGGTCCTTTTCACCGGCCGGGATTTCGTCATCATGGATTTTGAGGGGGAGCCTGCCAGGCCCATCGGCGAGCGCCGAATCAAGCGATCCCCCCTGCGAGATGTAGCGGGTATGCTTCGCTCCTTTCATTATGCAGACTACGCCGCGCTCTTCTCACTGGAGGAGCGGGGGCTGCTCGGACCGGAAAACTTCGCCGTGATGGAGCGCTGGGCTCATATCTGGTATCAGTGGGTCTGTGTGGCCTATCTGAAGTCTTACCTGGAAGTGGCCCAAGAGGGAAATTTCCTGCCCGGGACAAAGGAAGAACTCAGGATGTTACTGGATGTGTACCGCCTGGAAAAGGCTGTCTACGAGTTGGGTTACGAGCTTAACAACCGGCTTGAGTGGGTCGGAATTCCCCTTCAGGGCATCCGGCAGATGTTGGGTTTGGCGGATTGCGCCTGAAATCATTAGGAAAACTACGAAAATGTCATACAATCTCCGCAAAACAAAGATCGTGTGTACGTTAGGTCCTGCTACGGAGCGGCCCGAGAAGGTTCGCGCTATGATAGAGGCGGGAATGAATGTGGCCCGACTCAACTTCTCCCACGGGGACCACGAAGGTCATGGTAAAATGCTTCGCACCCTTCGTAAAATATCCGGGGATATGGGGAAAGAAATCGGCATTCTCCAGGACCTGGGAGGACCCAAAATACGTCTCGGGAAACTACCCGGCCGGGAAAGGCGTCTGGAGTCGGGAGAACGGGTTGTTCTGCGAGCGATGACCGTGTTGGAGCCCTCCGATATTCCGGTCAATTATCCCTACCTTCTGGAGGATCTGTCCGTGGGCGACAGCATTCTCCTTGCAGACGGCTTGGTCCTCCTGAAGGCCGAATCTAAAACCATTGACGGCATTATTTGCGAAGTCCTTGTCGGGGGAATCATTCACTCTCACAAGGGCGTCAATCTCCCTTCCACCACGCTGAGGGTGCCGTCCTTTACAGAGAAAGACCGGAAGGACCTGACCTTCGGTCTGCGGGCGGGGGTGGATTTCGTGGCTTTATCCTTTGTGCGCCATGAAAGTGATCTGGAGCCTGTGCGGGAGATGCTGGCGCAATCTCAGACACGTCCCATGCTGATTGCAAAAATCGAGAAACCTCAAGCCATTGAAAGGTTCGATGCAATCCTGGCACAGGTGGACGGCGTCATGGTGGCCCGTGGAGACTTGGGCGTGGAGATGCCCCTGGAAGAGGTACCCATCATCCAGAAAAAAATCATTCGGATGGCTCGCCATGCAGGCAAGCCGGTCATCACGGCGACCCAAATGCTCCGATCCATGATCGACAATCCGCGTCCCACCCGGGCGGAAGCGACGGATGTGGCCAATGCGATCCTTGACGGAACCGACGCCCTGATGTTGTCTGAGGAAACCGCAATCGGGGAATACCCCATAGTCACGGTACGAATCATGGACCGTATTGCCAGGGCTACGGAACGTCACCTGCACGAACATTCGTTTTTCATCGAAGCGACATCCGAACAGCCGCCCATGACCGCTTCCGCCATTGGTCGTTCCGCCTGTTTTCTGGCTGAAGACCTTCGGGCTTCGGCCATTGTGGCGGGTACGACCTCCGGGAGCACGGCCCGGCTGGTCGCCCGATTCCGACCTGCATGTCCTGTCGTGGGTTTGACGCCGAGCCGCCAAACAGAGCGCCAATTGACATTGTCATGGGGAGTAAATCCTGCACTGGTAGAACCTTTTAAGGACTCGGATGAGATTTTCGATTTGGCCCGCTCGTGGGCCTTCGAACATCAACTCGTTCAAGCCGGCAACCGCGTCGTGGTGACCGCGGGGGTACCTGTCAATGAGCCCGGGACGACGAATCTCTTAAAGGTCGTAGAGATAGAATAACCTTCAGACTGGAGCGTAAGCGGATGAGGCAGGCGTTTGACCAAGGGGGGGCCTTGTGCCGAGGTATCCTGCTCCGGTTGCCGGCGGGTCCCCGCGGTTACGTTTCCGCGTTTTCCGGTTCCGGAGTGTGCTTGCTGAAAAAGGCTTTCAGGACGTTTACCAAAGCATCAACCGTTGACAAGTTTCTTATAATAATTCAACGTCTTTTCGGCCGTAATTTGCCATGTGAAATGTTCCTCTACCCGTTTCCGGCCCCGACGCCCCATTGCTTCCAAGCCTTTTGGGTCACAGATCAATGTGTTTACCGCCTCGGCCAGGGCAAGCGCAAACCGGTCGGGGTCCGTAGGTCCGGGATCCTGAGGCCCTATCGGTTTAAACGGAACAAGAATACCGGTGCGTCCATCCAGAACAATCTCGGGAATTCCGCCGACCTCCGAGGCTACAACAGGGGTCCCACAGGCCATGGCCTCCAGATTGATGAGGCCGAAAGGTTCGTAGACAGACGGACAAACAAAAACGGCCGCGTGGGTGTAGAGGGCCAAAAGGTTGGGAAGGGGGACGGTCTCCGGTATCCAGATCAGCCTTTGCATCTCTTGTGCCTTAATGTCGTCCATTTTCTCCGTCACTTCGCGCATGAGATCCTCCGTGTCGGGGACGCCGGCACATATGACGGCCTGAATTTCCGGCTTCAGATATTTGACTGAATCGAGAAAATGTGTGATTCCTTTCTGCCGGGTGATGCGGGAAACCATGAGAACAAACGGTCTATCGAGGTCGATTTCGTATGAGGTCACAACCGCTGGATTTGGTGTCGGACGGTATCGTTCAAGATCGATTCCATTGTGGATGACCTCGATTTTTTCCATGGATATGCCGTATGTTCGATGCACGTCCGCTCTCATTGACTGTGACACGGCGATGATGCCGTCGGCATTCCGGTAGGCTGTTTTCTCGATCCAGGAAGCGGCCTGGTAACCCGTTCCCAACTGTTCTTGCTTCCACGGTCGGTGAGGTTCCAAGGAGTGGGTGGTAAGGACCAGGGGAATCCCCATCATCTGTTTCAAGAGGCATCCCGCCAGGTGGGTGTACCAAGTGTGACAGTGAAGGACGTCAGCCTGCCTTAGCGTGCCGACCATCATGAGATCCCGCAAAAAGGTATCCATGAGTATGGAGTGGCGGGGATCTCGGGTGGGTATGGAAAAATCGGCATCAATTCCAAAGACATTCAGGTTTCCGGAGGTCTCTTTTTGGTCGCCAAAACACAGGACTTCAATCCGGTGCAGGCCCTTGTCCCGTTTCATCAGCTCCCTTACGAGGTTATCAACATGGACGCCGGCGCCCCCATAGATGTGAGGCGGGAATTCCTTGGTTAAGATCTCTATGTTCAAGACAAAGCCTCTCTCCGGTACACCCTGTCCGCAAGACTCAGGAACTTTTGACGGTTTTTGTGAAAACTTCCATGAGTCGCGATACACGTTGTGTTCAAGAATTCGGAACGTCCGTTTACACCCAAAAAAATTATGCTTTGTAATGCCGGCCCGGCTTGACTTCCCCTACCATGGTTTGCAGGATCTCTTCAAGAATTATCCTTCCTGCGACCGGTATGAACCCGACCACAAAAAAACTCTCACAGTCACGACCCAAGACCGTTTATACATACCCCCGCCGGCGAATACAGGATAGACCTTATTGAGATTCTCCCGAAATACTGTAAAATTATAGATCACAGGAACACAGGAACACAGGAACAGGAAACGAATACCCGGGGGCTGCATTTACCGCCGATCCAGGGGGTACCGTGAAGCGGGAAGCGTTGGGAAAATCGCAAAGACATGCCGTGAGTGAGATTTCCGGTGCACGGATGGAGATCCACCGGGATTATACAAGAAAGGAATGATTCCTGCGACGAGAGGCGGGAAGGAGGATGCAACTTATGAAGCAGACGGGACAACAAACACGCTCACAGACAGTCATGTATGACCGCAGCCCTTTAACCCATGATGATGTCTATCTTTTCAATGAAGGAAGCCATTTTCGCTTGTATGAAAAGCTCGGGGCTCACCCCATGGCACATGAGGGCGAGAAGGGCACCCATTTTGCGGTATGGGCTCCGAATGCTCAAAAGGTCAGTGTCTTGGGGGATTTTAACGGCTGGGACACGGAAAGCCACCCTCTGCGACCCAGGGAAAGTTCGGGAATCTGGGAGGGCTTTATCTCGGGTGTCGAAAAAGGGACCAGCTACAAATATCATATCGCATCCGGACTCGAAGGTTACCGCGTGGACAAAGCCGATCCGTTCGCACTCTACAGTGAAGTGCCTCCGAGGACGGCATCCGTGGTGTGGGATCTAAATTATTCGTGGGGCGACGAAGAATGGATGGAGAATCGACAGAAACGAAATGCGCTGAATGCCCCCATGGTCATCTATGAGATGCATGTGGGCTCATGGGGGCGAGTGCCCGAAAAGGGGGGCCGCTCCTTGACTTATCGAGAGCTTGCTCCCGGATTGGCTGAATATGTGAGGCGCATGGGATTCACGCATGTGGAGTTCCTTCCCATCATGGAGCATCCTTTTTACGGTTCCTGGGGTTACCAGACAAGTGGCTACTTTACGCCAACCAGTCGTTACGGAACACCCCAGGACTTTATGTATCTGATCGACGAATTACACCAGAACGGAATCGGGGTTATTCTGGATTGGGTGCCTTCGCACTTTCCGAGCGACGAGCACTGTCTCGGGTATTTTGATGGAACCTATCTCTTCGAACATGTCGATCCCCGCCAGCGGATCCATCCGGAGTGGGACACTTTGATCTTCAACTATGGGCGAAAAGAGGTGCAGAGCTATCTTCTGAGCAGTGCCTTGTGTTGGTTGGAAGCGTACCATGCCGACGGCTTGCGAGTGGATGCCGTGGCTTCCATGCTTTATCTGGACTATGGCCGCAAGGACGGAGAGTGGATTCCAAATAAATACGGCGGCAAAGAGAATCTGGAGGCCATTGCCTTTTTGCGGCGGTTTAATGAGGAGGTCTACAAGAACTATCCCGGCGTTCAAACCATAGCCGAGGAGTCTACTTCCTGGCCCATGGTTTCCCGTCCACTTTATGTGGGAGGCCTTGGTTTTGGGATGAAGTGGGACATGGGTTGGATGCATGACACGCTGGAATACATGTCTAAAGACCCTATCCACCGGACCTATCACCACAGCAGGCTCACGTTTCGGATGCTGTACGCCTTTCAAGAGAATTTTGTACTCCCCTTATCTCACGACGAGGTGGTTTACGGGAAAGGATCGCTCCTGCGGAAGATGCCGGGAGATGACTGGCAGAAGTTCGCCAACCTGAGGCTTCTACTTGGCTACATGTATGCTCAGCCCGGAAAAAAATTGCTTTTCATGGGCGGAGAGTTCGGCCAGTGGGATGAGTGGTACCACGAATCAACGCTTAGCTGGCACCTACTCGACCAACCTTATCACCAAGGACTTCAGCGGTGGGTGCAGGACTTGAACCAACTCTACGCGAGTGAGCCTGCGCTTCACGAACAGGACTTTGATCCCCGGGGCTTTGAATGGATCGATTGCAACGACGCCTTGCAAAGTACACTCAGCATGATGCGCAAGGCACGTAACCCGGAAGATGCAGTGGTCGCAGTATTTAATTTCACGCCCGTTCCCCGGCACAACTACCGCGTGGGAGTGCCCGGGGATGGCTTCTGGAGGGAGTTATTGAACAGCGATGCACGGGATTATGGAGGTAGTGGTCAGGGGAGTCTCGGGGGCGTGGAAGCCTCGCCGGTTCCGTCTCATGGCCATCCCCATTCTCTGAACCTGACACTGCCGCCCCTGGCCGCGGTGGTTTTTAAGAGGCAGGCGTAGTCACTCTACAGGGTCTAAGGGATACAACTGCATAAAAGCGCTGATTGTCTTCAGCGCCGGTGAATGATAAAAGAAAGCGAAAATCAAGTCGGATCGTCAACGAGATGTGTCCGGCTGCTTTTTCAAACCCTAAACTTGGAGGCGAGTATGTTACCCATCAAAAAAATTTTGTGCCCTACGGATTTCAGTGAACCCTCTTTCAAAGGAATTGAAGCGGCGAGCGAACTCGCTGAACATTTTTCGGCGGAACTCATTCTCATCAGCGTTGTGACGCCCGTTTATCCGATTGGTGCGCCCGGGGTGCCTGCGAGCTACAACGTTGGAGAATACTATGAAGAAATGATTGCGCATGCCACTCGGTCTCTGGAGGAAATAGAGAAAGAAAAAGTCCCGGCAGGCGTGAAAACACAGCGCTTCGTTGCTCGAGGGATTGCGGCGGATGAAATCGTAAAACGGGCGGAAAGTGAAAATGCGGATGTCATCCTCATCGCAACCCATGGCTGGACAGGCTGGCGAAGGCTGGTCTTCGGATCGGTGGCGGAGAAAGTGGTGCGCTTCGCCAAGTGCCCTGTGCTGACCGTTCCCGAGCCCCAAGAGAAATAACCCGAAGAATTGCTGGGAGAAACTGATCAGATCATCCTCCTTTTGATGAAATAGGTGTCATCGCGCTTAATAGCGAAACAGCGCGGTTGCAGTCGCGTTTTCAGGTACTTTTTCCTGTCCTACCACATAGACCTCTCCCCCCTTCCTGAGAGTCTGCACGGCCGCCAGATTCAGCAAATCTTCAGCCCCGGGCTCTGGAACCCGGTGAAACTCCACAGTGCCGCGTTCCGGGTCAAAACGACCCCACTGTTGAACCCCCTTTGCTACGAACAGGACAGCTACCCGTCCGCCAACGGCCGCTGCAATGATGTCTTTGAGATCTTTGGAAGTCTTTCCCGTGCCCACGAAATCATGATATCTGGCGGCCGCATCCGTTTGCGCTTTTTTGATCAGCGGTTCAATGAGGTCCCAGGCCTTGTCATGGAGCTCCTTTTCTCCCATTTCATCCGGATTGCCCGAAATGCACTGCTCCAGAAGGTGTGGATAGGAATTGGTCTCTTGGTATATGGGAAGGAGATAATCCACACCCGCCAGGACAAGCGGACTGTTCTCATTCCGCATCACAGGGGACAAAGATCTGTCAATTTCTCGAAAGTATCGGAGTATCCGATCCTTTGCATCATCAGCCCCGAGGCCGTGACCGTGAAAAACGGCGGAGCGCTTTCCGCCGCTGCCTCCCGTACCTGTATGGAATTGGAGTTGCTTTTCGGGATCATCATACTTAAGCGCTTCGGAGAGGTTTTTCGGCATACCGTCCGGCTCCATTTCCCGGATTGTTTGGCGTGTGCCTCGGAAGAGACGGACACGGCTTTGGCTGGCAGCCAGGATATAAAATCGAGTGTCGCTCGAGACAAACGGCAGCAGGGGCTTGATATGGAAACGGCCTGTGACGACGACCCCCTCTTCGAAGGTCATTGGAAGTCGATATGTTTCAAATACTTGATCAGACATAAACAGGGCGAGTCCATCGCTCTGATGCTGCCAGAAATCCTGGTCTTCCAGCAGCCTCCTGGCGGGCTTCATCGCTTCGTCCACATCCAGATCATCCGTCTCCATGGCGGCCACCATTTTCTCCGCCTTTCCGCACAGATTCTTGAATCGAATCCGGCTCTGTTCCGCATCGGTGCGGTGTGCGGGCATAAAGATGGAAACACACGGTGCTTCATTTTCTTCCACCAACCTCTTGAGATCGTCCATGCCAAAAATGTCCATCTTTCAATTCTCCTCCTATTTCAGGGAACTGCTCAAAAATCCTGTTCAACTCTGCCGACATTGCATTCCGGCTGATTCGCACTGCCCAACGTGAAGCGCATCCCATTATATTATCAAAACAGGCAGTAAGTCCATGGGGTGTTCCATGTATTCGATAGGCAGATTCCGGACTGGAGCGCCTATAAATACGTGAAGAATATATTTGCAGGCAACACGTTGTTTATGAATCGCGGAAGAGAGGCGTCCCCCTTCCTTTCTTCTAC
>JAWOGN010000275.1:0-4112 GCA_046496815.1 Desulfatiglandaceae bacterium | reverse complement strand
AAAGGGGGCCGTTGGGATGTCTCAGAAGCCGCAAAACAGCCCCGGCAGGTTCGAAAGAACAGCCCTTTCAGTCCTCTCGATCATCATGCTGCACATTCCCGAAAGATTATGTTTGCTCGATTTCGGCCCACTTAAAGACTTGAAACACATCTTGTGCTATGGAGGTGACGGCGCATGCCCCTAAACGAACTCCTTCCCAAAGCGGTTAAGTTGTATCCCAACAGGGAAGCCGTGGTCTGCGGTGACCTGAGATTGGACTATCAAAGTTTTGCCGGACGTGTCTGGCGATTGGCCAATGCCTTGCTCAGCCTGGGAATTCAGCGAAACGATCGTGTCGCGATACTTCACGAAAATTGCCACGAATTCCTGGAAGCCTACTTCGCTGCCGCGCATTTAGGAATCATACTGGTTCCACTCAATTTCAGGCTTTCCCCCAGAGAGCTCGCCATGATCTTGAATGATAGCCGGACGCGGATATTGATCTCCCAGGGCATTTTTGAGGAAAAAGTGACAGGCATTCCCCAACAGGTTCCGGGAATCGAAAAAATTATATGGACCCGAAGCACATCCACGATCTCGGATCCAAGGCATCTGGATTACGATGCCCTACTGGCCCAACAGCCGGATGCAGCCCCTGCTTCCCGTCCAATCGATGATGACGATGTCGCCCACTTATATTACACCAGTGGCACCACCGGTCGGCCAAAAGGTGTCATGTTAACCCACAAAAATGTCAAAAGCCATGCACTGGGGACCATCGCTGAACTTCAGCTCACTGACGGCGATCACTGGTTCCATGTTGCGCCGCTGTTTCATTTGGCGGATGCCTGGGCCACCTTTGCCATCACCTGGGCCGGGGGCAAACACATTCTTGTTCCCACCTTTGACGCAGGAACCGTGCTCAGTCTCATTGAAAAGGAAAAAATCACACTCAGCAATTTGATTCCCACCATGCTCAACATGATGGTGAACCACCCCGAGCTCGACCGTTTTGACTATTCCAGTCTGCGCGTCATTTTAAGCGGGGGTGCCCCCATCGCACCCGAGACGGTCCGCAAAATCATTGATGCCTTCCAGTGTGATTATATTCAGACTTATGGAATGACCGAGACGAGTCCTTACTTGACCCTGTCCATACTTAAGAACCACCTGAAGGGTCTTCCCCGGGAGGAACAACTCCGTTTCAAGGCGAAAACGGGTCGGGAGTTCATAAACGTAAACCTGAAGGTGGTCGATGATCAGGGCAAGGAGGTCGCCAAAGATGGTCAACAGGTGGGGGAAATCGTCGTCAAGGGAGACATTGTGACACCGGGCTATTGGAACATGCCCGAAGAAACCGAAAAGGCTTTTCGAAACGGCTGGCTTCTCACGGGAGATCTCGCCGTCATCGATGAGGAAGGTTACGTCAACATCGTCGATCGAAAAAAAGACATGATCTTGACCGGAGGCGAAAACGTTTATTCCACAGAAGTCGAAAATGTCCTTTACATGCATTCCGATATCCTGGAGGCAGCGGTAATCGGCGTCCCGGATGCACACTGGGGTGAAGCCGTGAAAGCCTGTGTGGTCCTGAAAGAAGGACGCGTGGTTCCTGAGGAAAAAATCATCGCATTTTGCAAGCAGAACCTTGCTCACTATAAAGCACCCAAGCGCGTGGAATTTCTCGACGCCCTGCCCAAGACAGGTTCCGGAAAAATTTACAAAAAAGGCTTACGGGATCCGTATATAAAAAAGGAGTAAAAAGCGTGTCTCCGGATCGCCACCCGGAAAAATGCCGCCCATGTGTTATTACTTCCGTGCCGCCCGCCTAAAACCGGTAACATCCCCGGGTCCCTTGACGGACCCGCTTCGATAATTAAATTGGTGGTAAACGTTAAGGAGTTTAAAAATAATGGGAAACTGGTTCAAAACAACCCTTTTGTTGGGAGCTCTCACCGCACTTATTGTGTGGATAGGGAATCTTTTCGGAGGGCGGCAGGGAATGATCCTGGCCTTTACCCTGGCAATGGGCATGAATTTCTTCAGCTACTGGTTCTCCGACAAGATCGTCTTGAAAATGTATCGTGCCGAAGCGGTCAGCCCTCAAGAGTCGCCGGACTTATACGGTATGGTTAAACAGCTTGCGGAGAACGCCCATCTCCCCATGCCGAAGGTCTATATCATACCTAAGGATTCTCCAAATGCATTCGCCACCGGCAGAAATCCTCAGCACGCAGTGATCGCCGTCACCCGTGGACTGCTCAAATTGATGAATCGGGAAGAGGTCATGGGCGTCCTGTCCCATGAAATGGCGCACATCAAAAATCGAGACATTCTGATTGGCTCCATTGCCGCAACCATGGCCGGCGCCGTCATGATTCTCGCCGGCATGGCCCGCTGGACAGCTTTTTTGGGAGGCGGGGCACACGATGACGACGATGGCGGGGGCCTTGGGACTGTCGGCCTAATCGCCATGTCCATTTTAGCGCCTGTTGCCGCCATGCTGATACAGATGGCCGTTTCCAGATCAAGAGAATATCATGCGGATGCTACCGGCGCCAAAATATCCGGCCGGCCGCGAGGGCTGGCAAGCGCCCTGGAGAAACTTGGCGCCTATTCCCGGAAACTTCCTTTGCAAGCCAGTCCGTCCACGGCGCACATGTTCATCGTAAACCCGCTTTCAGGCAGCAGCTTGATGCACCTCTTTTCCACCCATCCGCCCTTGGAGGAAAGGATTGCCAGACTCCGGGGCGACAGCCACGCCGCATCCTTGCATGTCGAAACCCAGGGAGAAACGGCGAGGAAAGCGGCGGAGGCTCGATGGAAAGACCTGTCCGGATAGGCCTTTCGGTTTGTTTTGATTCAATGTGCCGGAAATCCTCACGCTTCAATCCTGGAAGACGAGACCCGTGAACAACCAATTTTGATTCCGTTCAATCTTATGTTTCATGGCCAGCACATACTCGGGCCTGATTTCATTTTTCCAGCGGGGGTAACCACCCTTCCAGACATATTTGATCAGCGCTTGAAACGCCGCCCGGCTGAACTTGTACTCACCGACTTCCACCGCGCCCCTGGATACCCTTGCGGCAAACGGGATCACAACCCGTTTTGCATAGCTTGAAATCATATGTTCCATTGTGGAACGTGTCTGCGAACCTTCCGGTTTTTGCTTGAAATCTTCCGGATTTCTCGGAAACGGGAATTTTCTGTAAACATCCCCCATGAATCCTTGATAGCGAAATCCATGAATCGCCCCCATGAGGTCTCCAATATCTTGCAGATCATCGATCGTGTAAACTTGACAAGATGTCTCAATGGGGCGGCGTTCTTGCCGCTCAGCAATATCGGAGAGGCATTTGCAGAATTCAGCGGCAAAGAAAAAATAATGCTCAAGAAGCAGCATGTCGGATTCAATATTGAAAAATCCAAACGCAACGGATCCATGGCTAATGGAATCAAAGGCTAAGGGCATTCACTCACTCCCTCAAACTCGATCGTCTGAAATATCAGTTCCGTATTTTGACATCGTTGGGATCAGGGCCGTCGGGGTCCCGTCAATCCCAATCGGTGAGACATTTCACACGGCATGTCCCGGGACATTTCCGGTACCTTGCCCGCACACGCGCTCCCTTTGGCAAACAAATTCCAATGACATATCTTGACGTTACCCAATAAGTGGTTAATTTGGAATTCTTTGACATGGTTTTGTGGGATCAATCGAAAACTTCACGGTTTCAGAATAAGTCGTCATTTCGGTGAACCCCGAATTTGGGTCCGGCGTCAATCCGCGCTGAAACTGCACTTGACAGACCGGATTCCGGGTGTAGTTTATGCCACACTCGATGCGGCACCCGAATGACAGAAAAAGGCGCTTTCCGATTTCTTGGCAGATCGCCCAAATTGCCATATGGAATCTCGCTTACCTCAAGGAGCAAACCTATGCAAGCACAATGCAATCCTATTGAAAAATTCACGGGGGGCTCCAAATATGTCCTCGACGAAGAGCTCGCCCAAATCGTTAACATCTCCATGGCGCTCGAAATGCCCTTGCTTCTCAAAGGAGAACCCGGGACGGGTAAAACCATGCTGGCCCACGCCATCGCAGAGGCGCTCAACATGCGGTTAATCGT
>JAWOGN010000267.1:0-7338 GCA_046496815.1 Desulfatiglandaceae bacterium | reverse complement strand
GGCATCGCACCGGAGCGGACCGGTAGGTGTCGGAGATTAGTCTTTCAGCCTGTGTCGAACCGCCATCCAGTCGAGAATCTCTTGAATGTTCCGCGCACTTTGGTAGCGACCGTCGGCGAATACCCCGTAGTCGCCGCCACCGGCCATAGCCGATGCAAAGCGAATTGAGTTGGCATAAAAGAGCCAGTTGTCGGCCCATTTTTTTTCGATGAATTCATCAAATGGGCTGGCACCCTTGGCAAGACCGGTCGCATAGCCCCTTTTCCAGATTTCTTGGAGGAGTTTTGTGGCGGCCAGCACGCCGGCATTGGTCTCTTTGATCGTATTCTCAAAGCGGGTCCAGTGGCCATCCACCCAGGATTTGTCATGACACGCGAGACAGGATGCCTGCATGGCGTCACGCATTTTCGCCTGCTCGGATTCATTGACAAGGTATTCGGCGGCGAGTCCGCCTTCAAAATCAGTCGGAAGCTGAAGTCCGTCTTTGTTTTTGATGCGGGAGGTATCTGCATCCTTGGGGTGCGGGTGGGCATAAATCAGGCCGAAAATGCGATACGCAAGGCGATTCTTGACTTCGTGAGAGCGCTCGACCAGAACGTCGCCATCGGTATTGACGAGCAGACTGACATGACAGGCGGCGCATGTGGGCGCTTTGAAATCCTTGCCGACCGTCCACGGGACGGGCTTAAAATCCCAAGTCCGGTGATGGGTGGAAAAAATATTGCCGTGCTTGCTGGCCGCGTATACCTTAAATGCCGGCACGTCGGGGCCCACATGACATTCTTTGCACGTGTAGGGCTTTCGCGCCATTTCGATGGAGAACTGGTGCCGGGTGTGGCAGGCTGAACAGGCGCCGAGGCTGCCGTCCAGGTTGATTCTGCCGGTTCCCTGGTTCGGCCAGCCCTCGATTATCGGCAATTCCATCTCCCCGTAGTCGGTTTCCCTGGTGACGGTGCCCTTGAATTCGAGCTTCGTTCCATGGCAGTAGAGGCACGATTCGGCCTCCGTCATGGGGTTGGAGCGCGTACTGGCGACGGCACCGTTTTCGAAAACAGGGGTGTCATTTATAGAGCGAATCAGGAGTTGGTAAACGTCGTTGCCGAGCAGATTTCCGTGGGCATGGGCCATGAGGTTCTTGTCGAATTGCGCGGCTTCTTCCGAGTGGCAGGTGGCGCAGTCCTTCGGGCTGACCACCACGTGGACATCATAGCCGTTGTGGTCAAGGGTATCCCTGTGTGCATCCGGTCGCAGGGTATGGCACTCCGAACAACCCACCGCCACTTTCCTGAGCGCCTCCGGCACGGTTTCGCTGGAGACTTTGCGGGCAATCCCCGTGACGTTCATGGCCTCACCGGGCGTAATTTGGGCATGACGGCTTGCCTTCCATGCCTCCACGATCCCGGGGTGCAGCGACGCATGGCAATCCAGACAGCTTTCGGTATCTTCACTGACCGGCGCGTGAGCCCCCAGAACCGCACCGGTCAAACCAAAGACCATGACGGCCGCAAAAATAATTTCACGCATGGTTTTTCCTCCGAATCATGGAATCATTTGGGTCGGCATCCTTCCTGAGGATGGCATCATCGAAATCTTATTAAGAGTTTATCATGGAGTTTTTTCCATAACAATTTTTTTTAACTGTGTTGGCAATTCCGAAAAGGGTTTCTTAAAGGATTTCCTTTCCTCGGGCTGCCCGATGCGCCGCCGGGGATTTATGTGTTTGCTCCGAAATAGCCCCGTTCATATTCCATATAGAACCGGTAAAAAGCCGCAAGCACCAGTGCATGGGTGATTTCGCCCTCCCGGATGAGACGGGGGATCTCAGGAAGCGGTCGAAGCAAGACCTCGATATCTTCTTTTTCATCCTGTTCCTGATTTCCATCAGGGAACACGTTGACTGCAAGGAACGTGTGACACGCATTGTTTTGTATGGCGGGATTGGGGTAAACTTTTCCCAGCGGCACCATCGCCGACTCCCGGTAACCGGTCTCCTCATGCAGCTCTTTCGCCGCCGCCTTCTCCGGAGTGTCGGCTTGTTCCACAAGACCCCCGGGGATTTCCAGCGTGATTTCCCGGATGCCGTGGCGATACTGGCGGATCAAGACGACTTCGTTTTTTGGTGTGATTGGGATGACGTTGACCCACGGTGACGATTCGAGAATGTAGAAATCATGTTCTTTACCGGTGCGGGGCGACCGAGCCCGGTCGGTACGGAGACTGAAGACTCGATAGGACCGATCCTGTTTACTGGCAATCAATTTCCAGGGCTGTCCGGACATGGGGTTTCTCCTTTCATGGTTTCAAAAAAGCGACGGATATCCGAAAGCTTGTGCGTCATCGGAATCTCAGGAAGACTATTCAAAAAGAATTTGCCGTAACGACTGGTGATCAATCGCCTGTCCAGGACGGAGAGAAGCCCCCAATCCGTGCGTTTTCTTATCAGCCTGCCCAAGCCCTGTTTGAGGGAAATGATTGCTGAAGGGAGTTGATACTCCAGAAAGGGATTGCCCCCCGCATCCCGGATGGCATCAATTCTTGCAGACACCAATGGATCCCCGGGAGAATCGAAGGGCAGTTTGTCAACAATCAAGCAACTCAGTGTTTCTCCCGGTACATCCACCCCCTGCCAGAACGAGCCGGTCGCCAGGAGAACCGAGTGGATATCTCGCATGAAAGCATCCAACAAAACGGATCGTGGACCGTCGCCCTGCCTGTGAATGGTGTATTGGATGGTGTCTTTTAGAATTTCATAAACGATGTTTAGGTTATGATAGCTGGTGAAAAGCACCAAGGCCCGACCCTCGGTTTCCTTCAGAATGTCGGCGACCTCTCTTGCCGCGGCCGGTCCGAACTCCGGGGCTCCCGGGAGAGGAAGATCCGCTGGGATGTACATGAGGGTTTGAGCCTGAAAGTCGAAATGAGAGGGATAGATCCCCTCCAGCGCATCCTTAGGCATCCCCAGTCGTGAGCGGATATAGTCAAAAGTCCCATTCGTTGAAAGCGTAGCCGAAGTCAAGACGACGCTGGAGACTTTTTGGTATAGAAGCTGATCCATACGGCCGGATATGTCCAGGGGGGAGGCATGGAGCACCACGGTCCTTTTACGTTTTTCAAACCAGTTTAGCCAGTCGGTATCCTTTTCGCTCACAATTTGATCGAACACCGCTTTCAGTTCCTTGCCCCTTGAGACCAATGGCTGAAGCGCCGTGTTGCCGGATTCCAGGAGTTTCGCGTCCTCCCCGATTGCTCGGAGTGCCCGACCGAATGCTTTGGCCGGGCCTTCCCGTATCTTCAGGAGCATCTCGGGCTGAAGTCTTCCTTTATCCAATGGGCCGTTGAGAAGCACCCGCAGATGCTCTGCCGCGGTTCTCATACCATTTAAATGTCTTTTTAGCCGGGCCGTGTCGGCTTTGAAGAAATCCTTGATCTCTTTTTCCATATCACGGATCAGATCCATCAGCTGATTGGTGCTCAAACTATCGCCCAAATAGGCGGTGGCAATCTCTTCGATAGTGTGCGCCTCATCGAAAACCACCACCTGGAACCGCGGGATGATTTCACCAAATCCCCCTCGTTTTACTTTGAGATCGGCGAAAAAGAGGTGATGATTCACAATGATAATCCTGGATTTTGCAGCCTTGCTGCGGAGTCTGCTCAGATAACAATCCTCGAGGTGCAAACAATCCGAACCCAAACACTGATCCGATGTCGAAGACAGTTCATCCCAAAGGGGATCGTCATCCGCCATCCAGTCGAGTTCGGCACGGTCAGCGAATTCCGTTTTACAGATCCAGTCCTCAAGCTTCTGCCGCGTCTTTTCCTGATTGGCCGCCGTGAGAGATTTTTGGCAAAAATACTGATGATACCTGTGAAGGCACAGATAATTCCTTCTCCCCTTCATCATCATGGCATCCAAGCCGGATCCGGTCACCTTTTTCAGGAGGCGCAGATCTTTGAAGTAGATCTGTTCTTGCAGGTTTTTGGTCCCTGTGGAAATGACGGCCTTTTTGTGGCTTAGTATGATTGGGACAAGATACCCGAAGGTTTTTCCGGTGCCGGTGCCCGCTTCGACCATGGCAGGGAGCTTCTTTTGCAAAGACGCTTCGATTTTCAGGGCCATCTGCAACTGGGCAGAGCGAAATTCAAAGCCGTTCAAGCCCTTGGCGAGCGCCCCACTCGGCCCGAGAATCCCTTCAACCGTAGCCGTATGCGTGTTCATAGACGTACTATAAATTTGAGAGAAAACCCCGTCAATGCGGAAAAACGAATTGATTGCATCGGACGAATGGACTACCATGCACTGCGTTCAAGGAGATAAGGCCATCGGCATTTCAAGAAATCAATTGAATTGAAATGCCGAATCAGTGCATCCAAGGATGAAACTAAATCCAAATGCTTGAATCCTCCCCCCTGTCAACTTCAGATCGGATCGGTTTCCGGGTAGGCATTCGCCCGCCGAACTTCATTTTGAAATGGCCGGGGGGGGATCCTTGATTTTCATCGGCGGTTTCAGTGTAAGCTTCCGGATGCCATTGCACCTGAAAGGAGAGGGGCACCATGCAAGTACAAAACTGGATGAGCACGGATGTGGTGACGGTCGACAAAAACACTCCCGTCATAGAGGTCATGAAGATTTTAGAAGAAAACAATATCCGACATGTGCCCGTCATGAGCGAAGGTAAGCTCGTTGGGATGATCACCGATCAGGAAATCAAGGAGGCATCCCCATCCAAAGCGACAGCCATGAAGGCTCAAGAATTGTATTCTTTCCTGGCAACCATGAAAGCCAAGGACGTCATGCAGACCCACCCGGCGAGCATCAAGCCCGGTCAGACCATGGAAGTGGCGGCCGTCAAGATGATCGAATACCGGGTCACGGGGTTGCCGGTGGTCACGGAAAAAGGGGCGCTTGTCGGAATCATTTCGCAGGGGGATGTCTTCCGGGTCCTGATTTCCATCACCGGCATTTATCAGGGGGGGATACAATTTGCGTTCAACCTGGAGGAGCGGGCCGGCAGCATCAAAGAAGTGGCGGATGTCATTCGGCAGGAAAAAGGCCGGATCGTCAGTATACTGAGTACCAGCGAAACCGCCGATGAGGGGTACAGGCACGTGTTTATCCGGTTCGTAGGCGTCCCGGAATCGAGATTGAAGACAATGATAAAGCGGTTTGAGAAAGATTTTATGTTGCTGTACGTGATAGAGGATCCTCTCAAGGATTTATGAGCTGAATTTTATCTTCTCAAAAAGTGTCAAGACTCTCGGTGCCCTCCCTAACTTGTTCTTGAAGGGTTCACAAGCTCACAACGACAAAGGACCGAACAACCGGCAGGCATTGTCGAAGAGCGCCTCCATTACTTCTTCCTCCCCCAAATGCTTAATCTCCGCGATCGCGCGGACTGAAATCCTTGCGTTGGCCGGTTCGTTGCGCTCGTTCGGTGAGGGCCCCAGCACGGGGCTGTCGGTTTCGGCCAGGAGACAGGAGAGGGGGAGTTGTTTTACGAGTTTTTGTTTCTGCCGGGAACGGATGATGGATGGCGGGATGGAAAAAAAGCAGCCTGCCTCCGCAGCAGGCAGGGCCGCGGAGGGTTTGGCATCAAACGCATGAAGCACTGCGCTTTCCGCGCCGTTTTCAAGGAGTAAGCGGACGGCATGTCGCCCGGCGGATCGGGAATGAACGTTGAGGGGGAGCTTAAGCTCCCGGGCCAATTCAATGAAGCCTCGAAAAATCTCCTGTTGCATTTCCCGTTCCGATGCGTCCTTGACCGCCCAATAGTCGAGCCCTACCTCCCCGATGGCAAACAAGCGGTTGTGCTTTGCGCGAATGAAGTCCTTCATTTCCTGGGCTTCTTTCAGGTCGAGGTGTGTTGGATAGAGCCCGGCAGCAGGCCTCAGCGCCGGGTGGCTTGCGGCAAGTTCGATATTCTTGGATGCATCCGCAAGCGTCTCGCCCACGGCAATGATGGTGCGGACGCCCGCTTTTCGCGCACGCTCAAGAACCTCGGCCCGATCGGTGTCGTAAATCGAATCACACAAGTGAGCGTGTACATCCACAATTTTGTAATCAGGTAGGACCGGCATGTGGCTTGACGGGATAATTTGACGGAGGGCCGGAAGGAACCTATGTTCCGGCCGTGCCCCCCATTTCTCACAATCCCAGGTCTTCGTTGATCAGAACAACTTTCACCCTGCCCTTAGGATACGATTTTTCGGTAATGGTCCAGGTGTTGCAGATTCGGTCAGGGCTTTTGCAATCCTCGCAGTAGGAGGTTTTGACGCAAGGCGTTTTTTTATCCAGCCGCATGGCGTTGGCGGGCGCCACATAATTTTTGATACGATACATGGCTTCGTCCAGATCCGCGACGATCTTGTTGCGTCCCAGGAGAATGATCACATTTTTGGGGCCGAAGGTGAGTCCGCCGATTCGGTTCCCGATCATATCCAGGTTGACAAGAAGGCCCGTTTCGGTCACCGCATTGGTTCCGGTAATAAAAAGATCCACCAGGAGGGCTTGTCGCCTGAGGTCAAGGCTTTGTTCGGCGGAAAGATTCTTATCGAAAGTGTCCAACACTTCCAGATCCGGGTTCTCTTTAAGGGCATTGTAAATCCCCGTGCCCTGGAAGGTCATGGAGCCTCCCCAGGAAACGGTTTTTGCACCGGTCTTGGGAAGAATATCTTCCAAAACAATTTTTTTGGCCTGCACTGCATTCTCGGCTAAAAAAACCTCGAAATTGTTTCCCTCCAGTACTTTTTTCAGATCCGTGAGTCGCTTATCCCAAAAGTAATCAATCGGTTTATCCATCTGAGTCTCCTATGTTTTTTCTGTTGAAAACAAAAATACGTCCCTCCCGTCTCGAGAGATCGATTCATTCCGAAGATCCTTTTTCAAGGATGGCCGGGAACCTTTAAATCACTTCCGGTTTGTTTTTTCAAGTGCTTAAATGCATCAAGCCGGATCGCAGAGAGAAAAGAAGATACCCAAGCGCTGAACCTGGAAAGGGTGCAGTGTAATTCAAAGCGGGTGACAACGTCGAGGGATACCTGGTTTCCATCCAGAAATGAGATATTTCTGGACGTAGCTTTCAGCGGTCGGCCAACACCTTGTCTTTAATGTCTTTTGCTGAAAGCCGAAAGCTGATAGCTGATAGCGCGAGTTCATAAATGCCTGTTTATGGATGCGCACTACCTAATCTCCTTCCGATCGGTTTTCCGCCTCTTTTGGCCGTCTTTCTTCAACCGTATATGCGATTCTGATCCGTTCTTTCGATCCTGGAGCCACCTTTAACGATGCGGGACGAAGCGCCAAACTCACGGTGATTTCCCCCGACTTTTCGATGG
>JAWOGN010000255.1:0-16466 GCA_046496815.1 Desulfatiglandaceae bacterium | reverse complement strand
GATTACACGCCAGCGCTATCGCCCTGCTGGATCTCAATCGTTTTCCTCAGCAGTACCACGATTGCGCTGAAGTTCAGATGTCCTCAGTTCACATTCCACAATTTGCATCGTGTTAATGGCATGTCATGGTATAAAGAAAAATTACTTAAACAAAATAAAACCTTGACATATTATAATTATTAAATTATATTATAACATAATAAGAAATTTATAATAACATTGTAAGATATTTGTCCATTTAGTCAGTTTATAAAATGGCAGGAGGAAGTTAGTAAAGAACAGATATAATAAAAATTACAGTTTGAATGCCGCCTAACTTCAACACTCAATAACTAACCATGCGACGGCTAAAGACCTCCAAAGGTTATATTTAAAAAAGGGAGTATTAGGCGGAATTTAAAAGGCTTCTTAAATGTACGTGCATCTTTTCTGAAGGTCCGCATCCACAACCAAGAACTGAAAAGGAGGCACCCAAAGAGAATAACGGCATCTTAGGAAGCCATCAAAATAGTCCTGTTGGCTTATTAATCACCAACCGAATCCGACATGTGGAAAATTTGAATATGGTTATTCCTCACCTTTTTAAGCCCAAGAAAGGCCTTCCCATGAAGAGACAGCTCAAAGTGCCTTAGTCATGCTCCCGCTGGAACGTGGGTGTTCTGTTGGGAGCTGGGATTATCATGACGAAAAAGGGTTTAAGGTTGTAATCAGTAAGTCTTCCTTCCTTTTAAAGCCCCTATCTCTTTTGTTTTACTCTTAATCTTTCGGCCTCACCTTACTATTCGAGAAAGACACACCTTATCAATGGTAGCAGAGCACTACCGGTGGAGGAAACCAAGATGAAGAAACAGTATATAAAACCGTTTGTATGGGGTATGGTCGTCGGATCGATGGCGTTGCTTATTGTCAGTTTTTCGACAGGATGGGTGGTGACAAGTGGTTCTGCCGAAGCCACGGCCAAAGTAATGGCTGCAGATGCTGTTCTCGCTCGCCTGGCACCCATTGCCGTCGCACAGTTTATGCAAGATCCAAACAGGAAAGAGCGACTGAAGGAGTTGAAAGAAGTAGACTCATGGAAGAGAGGTGACTTTGTAAGAGAACGAGGCTGGGCAACCATGCCCGGTGAGGAGAAAGCCGATAGTCAGGTTGCCCGTGAGGCTGCTGACCGGCTTATAAAAGTAGAACTGTAAGGATCTCTGGTCTTTTCACTTCTGTGGATCAGTACCGATTTGATTGGGGCTACGCAAATCGCTTCAGGCTGAGTTGCAATTCATGAGTTTGCTAATGCCCCTTATTTCTTCTTTTCCGCCCCGAATTATATTTTTCAAGAAATAAAGACCACACAGGAGGAGTTATTTTGGCACAGATAATGACAACCAAAGAAATTGCGAAGTATTTAAAGTTGCATGAAATAACGATATGTAAGTTATCCAAGGAAGGTAAAATTCCGGGAATTCAAATTGGTAGGGTCTGGCGATTTGACAAAGAAATCATTGATGAATGGATCAGCCAAGGCTGATAGAAATAATGCAAGGCTGTCTTCATGAGGAGGATCAGAATGGTAAGTGTTTTGGATCACAATACGGTTAGAAAAATAAGAGAGAAACTCCTCATGAGTCGGGCGGAGCTTGCCAGGATCGCGGGTATTTCCCCATTGACCGTTGATAGGATTGAGAAAGGTATGAGTTGTCGAATTGAGACCAAAAGAAAGATTGTATTGGCCTTTGGATATGACCTTTCTGACAAAGGCTTGATTTTCCAAAATGTTTAAGGACTTTGCCGGACGGAATGATCGACTCTTTTTATCCCTGTACCTCTCACGTTAAATCCGAACGTATTCAGACAGTGCACTCTCAAGACCTCAGATTATAACCTCATGAGAGGAGAGCTGATATACCAATGTGAACTATTTGTGAGTCTCTCTCCACGATGTTATGGGCATCACTCATGGGAAAAAATTACACAATTTCTAACACCCATAAAACAGAAAACGGAGCAATAATGAACGAAGGTACGCGGAATCAATTAGAGGTAAAACTTAAGAAAATGCTGAATCACCATGATAGAGCCGAATCTAAACAAAAGCAACCAACACCTCAGCCGGATACCGGCAATATTATTCGCCGTAGACAAGGTGAAAAAGACAAGCGTTTTTTCATCTACACGGAACCTAGATTGTGTGATGCGGCGGCGGGATAACGAGGCGCAGAAAACCATTGAGAAACGAAAGAACAAAGGTCGTATCAAAGGTCGGGTTTTCACAATATTTTCTATAAGTAAAAGGAGATCAGAATGAATATCTACGTAGGCAATCTATCGTATGAGGTGACTGAAGAGGATTTGCAAAAGGCTTTTGAAGGCTTCGGTCAGACCGAATCGGTCAAAATCATAAAAGACAATTACACGGGTAGATCAAAAGGATTTGGATTCGTAGAGATGTCCAATAATACTGACGCCGAGTCGGCGATCAAAGGTCTGAACGATAAAGAACTTAAAGGACGAGCACTAAAGGTGAATACGGCTCGCCCCCGCACCGAAACCCGCGGTGGCAGAGGAGGATTCGGTGGCGGCGGAAGAAGTGGAAGACAGGGTGGGGGACGCCGTTTTTAATGACCCAGGGGGAGGATCAAGCCTCACATCTCTCAATTGATCACGAATATGGATATGGGTATAGAGGGGATCGTCATCAGGCATAAACATTGGAAAAAGGAGAATCATGGCAAAACGCAGTATCCATAGCTTTAAAAGACACGAGAAGGAGCTTAAGCGAAAGAAAAAGGCTGACGAAAAGATGGCGCGACGGCAAGGAAAAAACGATGAGGCTGTAAACGACGTCGACGAGCAAAAGCATTCCGATTGATCCCCGTGATACGTTTGTATATGAAGTCGTGATGAGGTCTCTTTCAATACAAAATTGAAGAAGCGATGTGTTCCCGATCTCATGGAATGAAATCCATCTAAAGCATTATAAGTGCCAAAGGAAGGCAATATGAACGGAATTGAGCAATCCCAAAAGAGGCTTGCTGTGCTTATTGACGCAGACAACGCACAGCCCTCAATCACGGAGGGTCTCTTATCAGAAGTCGCCAAGTACGGTGTTGCAAGTGTGAAACGTATTTATGGTGACTGGACGACACCCAGCTTAACTGGATGGAAGTCCGTCCTGCTGGAGCACTCCATCCAGCCGGTTCAACAGTTCCGATATACTGTGGGTAAGAATGCGACAGACAGTGCAATGATCATAGATGCAATGGACTTGCTCTATACGAAACGCTTTGACGGATTCTGTATCGTATCCAGTGACAGCGACTTCACTCGTCTCGCCTCCCGTATCAGAGAGGGAGGCCCGCTCGTGTATGGATTTGGGGAAAAAAAGACTCCAAAAGCCTTTATGTCCGCGTGCGACAAATTTATTTTTACTGAAGTTCTCCGGTTCCAGGGAAATACGGAGCCTGCTGCTAAACCGAAAACGGCCAACGAGCTGAAAAAAGATGCCAAACTGGTAGCGCTTCTCCAAAACGCCCTGGATGCGGCTTCCGACGAGAGTGGGTGGGCTCACTTGGGTGCTGTGGGCAGTAACATCGCTAAACAGGCTCCGGAATTTGATCCTCGTAACTACGGATTTAGCAAGCTGGGCGAACTTGCCGCCGCCATTAAACTATTCGACGTGGATAAAAGGGTCCAGAGTGACGGCCATTCCAAAACAATCTACATTCGCGATAAGTACAAGAAACCTAAGAAATAGAGGAGGGTCGAAGACAACCCAACTATATCCTAAACTGAGCGGTTCCACGTTCAAAGTTCAGGGTTCAAAGGTTATAACCGCTTGAACTCCTATTTAATATGGATGAAAATTTAAAATGGTCAACTTCACCCATTGGGGGTAACGCTGCCACAAGTGCAAGCAAGACGGAATCCCTTAACAGGAGAAGGCTTGACGTTTTTTAACCCTGGATCCCGATTTCATCGGGAAACCCTGAACCGCTCAACCTTGGTATAGGTCTGTAAATCTTTAAGGCGAAGAGGAGAGAAAATGGAACCAATCACCGAGTTCAAATTTAATTTTGATGAGCAATACGAAAACGAGAAAGGCGTTTTTACCGTCCTGTCCATCGACAAAAAGGAGATGGTGATACAGTGGGAAAACGGCGAAAAGATTCAGACTGAAATCGATCTTCAATGCCGAATTCAGGAACGTAGGCAGCGGGAAAAAGTCGCCGAAGAGGCAAAAGCCAATGAGGCCGATCGTCGGCCCCGTAACTCAGCAGGCCTTAATTTGCGGTCGGAATTTGAAGGGCTTCAGCCGAGTGATTTTAAAAACACTGCCGCCAGAACGATCTGGCGCGGCCGGAATCAATTGGGCGGTGCGGTGACAAAGCAATTGCCGAGGGACACCTTCACCTTCAATTCGTGGGCACTTGCCCAAAAGCCCGAAATAAACTGGGTTGATGTTGAACACCGAAAGCGGGATGACGCAGAAGCTCAGACATTTTTCTTTGTCAGACTCGATGATTTTTCGCTGAGTTATGGATTTTGTGCGGCCCGACCGGATGCGAAAAGCGAATCCTCCCAAAACTGGGAATCCTTTGCCGCCTGGTTGATGCAGAAAGAAAACGATCGCATGCTGCAAGCGCTCGCCGTCGATAGTGAAATGAGTGTTTATGACCTTACCGGATCCGCATTTGGCGTGCTGCTGCCCTTTGAGGATGGATGGCGCATCACGGCCGAAAACGAGCCGCAAAAAATGGATATGCTTATAACATACATCGATTCCGTGCTTACAAGAGACGGTATCGATTTGGCGATCGCCAGGAAAATCCCGAGGGATGAAGCGGTGGCACGCGGGAAAGACATTGCTGCCGATATCGCCCAAACGTTTGAGCTGCTCATGCCCCTTTATAAGGCCTCTGCGGCCTGATATTCTCAGCGGCATCACATCACGATTCTAAAAGCTTCCAAGAAGGAATAAGTCGATGATGATTCTTGACCCTTTACTTCTTTTAACTGCTTCGAATGCTCCAAATTCCAAGAATGTTCCGCTGAGGTTCTCTTTAGTCAAACCGTACATGGCTTTACCGACATAGATATCCATTGAAAACCCATTGTCGTTATTTCTTTTCAAATGAACCGCCCGAACTTTATTTGACACGAATTTCGGCGGCAAAGCGGTTTCTTCAAAAAAAAGGGTATCCCATCAACCGATGGGATACCCTTTTTTCACGCTTAAAGTATTGGGAGCTAAACCAGGCTGACATTAACAGCAGCAAGGCCTTTTTTACCCTGCTCTACATCGAACGTAACCTGGTCGCCTTCATTGAGAGACTTGAAACCTGTAGAATTGATTCCCGAGTGATGAACGAATACATCAGAACCATCTTCTTGCTCAATAAAGCCATAACCTTTTTGGTCATTAAACCATTTGACAATTCCATTAGCCATTGTGACACCCTCCTTTCAAAAAGATTTTCATGATTCCAAATCCAAGGTTGCCACTTTTGACAAATGGGACTTGCCTTTAGAACGAAACGGACCCGCCCATAAAGGCGAGCCCTCATGATTTGTTCACAAGATAACCTTCCTGTTTTTGAAAGTCAAGCTATTTCGTTAGATAGAACCTGCCCGCTAATGATAAACAGGCCAAAATTCGTTCTGTTTGATGTTTTGATTTCCGGCCATCACTTCTTCCCTCGCATTGCCGCAATTATACGAAAAAGACATGCACATTCATGCTCCGTATTTCTTTAGCCTTTGCATGTACCCCATGAGCAGCGGCATGATATCCTTCCCTTCCGTCTTGACGAGCGCCCCCTTTGGGAACTCAGTCTCACAAAACCTGTCCACTTGGTCCCCTCGAAAAGCAGGCTTTCTTGACCAGAAAACAATACCTGCAGGATCGGTGGTGTGATCTCCCAACACCGTCGAAGTGGTGTGGTCGGATAAAATACACAGGATGACTTCATCAGCGATATTTTCAACAAGATGTCGGATGAGGATTTCAGAGGAATTTTCAATGGCTTTCACCTTTGCCTGCGCGTCTTTATCGTGGCTGACTTCATCAATACCCTCAATATGAACAAGAACAAAATCACAATTTCCTTCAATCAGCTCGCGCGCAGCCCGAGCCTTTCCAAGATAATCCGTGTCCACGTAACCCGTCGCCCCCGGGATATGAGGAACTGCCATGCCCGTGAGTTTCCCTATTCCCTTGATAAGTCCTGTGCCGGCAATACAACCTCCCCTTATACCCCACTTGGTTCGAAAACTTGGAAGGGAAGGCGTCTCGCCGGCACCTCTCGGCATGAGGCCGTTTACGGGGGGTAATCCTTTGTCAATGCGATCTTGATTGTACGGCAAATCCTTTAGAACTTCGTGCGCCTTCTTTACGAACTCATTTAAGATACCGGCCATCTTCTTGGCGTCGGGCGTGGGTCTCAAGGGTTTTGCCGTTATAATTTTTGAACCACCGGGATCCAAAAGATCCAGGTTGTCAAGGGCGTCGGGAATGGCATTATAATTCGGGTCCATATCGGATATGTCGGCGGATATGTTGTACCCCCTGAATCGTATGACACACCGATAATCCTGGGAATTGCTGAATTTGAATTCCACTTTTGAATCGGAAAGTTTAATTTGATTAAGCGCGGTTTCCAAGACTTCAATGCCCTCTCGAGGATATCCGGCCGTGCGGTTCAAGAGTTTGAAGTCATCGGTGATTGTGACATAATTACAGCGGACACAAATGTCTCCGGGCTCAAGATTCAGACCGGCTCCAGCGACCTCCAGGGGTCCCCTACCCGTATAAACCTCGTACGGATTATACCCCAATATAGACAGAATCGCTGTGTCCGAACCCACGAGAGTGCCTTGGCCCATAGCGGAAAAACTCCCGCAAACGCCTTCTTTCGCAAGCTTGTGAAGCGTGGGGATTTCAGCCACTTCCAATGGTGTCCTGTTTTCGAGTTCGGGTAAAGGAAGGTCCGGTGCGCCATCGAGGATCACCATGATGGCCTTTTTCTTCTGTTTCGCTTTTCTTGTTGCAATGGAGAGGGGTGCTAACTTAAGGATCTGTATATGGAGTTCATCATATCGATTGTGGATGATTTCCAGGATATTTCGAAATTCTTTGTCCGCAACCTCAAATTTCACAAAGACAGGCAGGAGGTTGTCCTCATCCCGTTTTTGCCCGTGATAAATCCCTTGAATGTTGCACCTGTTTGCTGAGATCGGCTCCAGCATCTCGATGAGTGTGCCGGGTTTATCTTCAAGAAGGACTTCCAGTTCAATAATCATTCTCATAACCTCGACCAATATTTTGCTTCAATTAGTACGATCGCTCATCTTTTTTGGAGGCACTTGGTTGACGGGTACTACCTGAGCCGCGTTGATAAAATGATGCCACTTTTCTTATGGCAAATTTAGTGAGTTATCACAAAGAAAAAATCCGGAAATCCTTTGTTTTTTATGGACATTGGCATTGAAAATGCGTTTAGTTTGCCGTATTTTTCTTAGGCATGCCTTTTATAGACTTGCACCCCGGTCATCCATGATAACGCGGTCTGGATGCCGGCTTCCGACCCCCAGCATCCAAAACGGGACCGGCACCGGAAGTGCTGCATGACCACGGCGTTTGCACCGTCGGGGTGAAGTTGGGCTCGAAGCGATTGCTTTTCCCTGGAAATTTCCCCTTCATTCCCCGTAGCCAACGAAGAAATCTTCACTTTTTCGAACCTCTCTTTATCGGAGAAATGCCGATTCGTGGACCTGCTTAAGGAGAAACAAACACAACATCTAGTAAGAAATCAGATTCCACTACTATATATGTATTAATTATCTAAATTATATGTAATTTATATGTAAAACTTGACAAAAACTATAACATATGTATAATTTTCGTTAATTGTATTTAAGCGATAGTATCCACCTCAAGTAAATTGTGAATTGAACAAAAGCAGAGTAAAAGCAATACGGGAGAAGCTCCTCATGAGCAAGGCAGAGCTTGCCAGAAAGGCACAAGTTTCTCCGCTGACCATAGACAGGGTGGAACAAGGCAAAAACTGTCGAATGGAGACCAAAAGAAAGATTATCCTGGCCCTTGGATACAGTCTTTCGGAAAAAGAAAAGCTATTTGCCGAAGACCCAACGACTCACTGAAAGTTTTGATGGAAGCGCTTCTCGGATGCAGGCGAATCTTTTTACCGCCCATATCCTTAATGCCGCGGCTTGATCGAACAGATAGACGGAAAATCATGCTTGATTGTGGTGACGATGTATCAACCGTTTAAAATCAAGAATTCAACTTACATCATTCTTGAAAGGAGTTAACATGCTAGGGAAGTCCAAAACTGAAAAAGCCAAACCTGAAGAGCAAGAGGCTGAGATCTTCAAAAGTGAAGTGAAAAGAAGCGCAGAGACTTGGAAGGTGCCGACCCCGAATCCGTCAACACCCACAGAGACGAAAACGTTGATCGGAGAGCATATCTCGATCAAAGGTGACATCCGGGGAGCGGGAGACCTGGTGATCGAGGGCTCGGTTAATGGTAGCGTTAGGCTCGACAAATACCATTTGACCGTAGGCTCCAAAGGGAAAGTGGAAGCTGAAATCAGCGCGGGCAATGTGACGATCAGTGGTCATCTGACCGGCAACATCATTGCCTTGGAAAAAGTCTCGATCACCAAAGATGCGGACTTCAACGGTGAGATCAAAGCAAGGAGTATCTCCGTGGAAGACGGCGCCTATTTGAAAGCCGCCATTGAACTTGAACGGGGATCTCACATTAAAGCAGTACCCGCCAACAAGCATACAGAGCAAAAGGCCTCGGAAGCCGAGAAGGGATCTGTTGCCTTGAAGAGCGAGGCGGACGCGGGGAAATGATTCTTGACTACCGCCACTGACCGATCCCCAAAGGATCGGCCGTCTGAATCCAGCCCGACTTACCACACAAGCAATGTCCTCCGGCTTTTCATGGAAAGCCTCGGGAGAAGGCGGGAGGTGCAGTTGCTGGATGTCGGGCCGATCTGTGGTAACAACATCAATTTCTTTGTGCAACGGGTCAAAAAGCTATTCGTCTGTGATATGTTTCTCCAGTTTGATAAGGTTAGGCGTAAAGATATCCCGGCAAAGCGCGCCTGGCAAAAACTGGATTATCCATCAGAAAGCTTTGACGGGATATTGCTATGGGAACTGATGGATCGCCTCGATGATCACGATGTGCAAACAGGAGCTGAGCGCTGTCATCGGATGATAAAGCCGGGAGGCATGCTGGTGCTGTTTGACCCGGGAGATCATGCGGTATCGCGAGGGGTTTGTTCTTTTGTCGTCGAGGAAGGTTTCCAGCTCCGCATACATAACCAATCCCACATCGGGCTCACGTCTCACCGACGCCAGAGTCGGGATATAATAGCAATGTTGGCGCCCTTCATCCAACTCAGGTCTTTCATCTATCGCAATGGATACAGGGAATTTCTCTTTCAGCGCAGGTGATTGAGCGCCGGCCCGGCAGGTTCGACAGCAGTCATTTTTTGGGCAAAAAGTTGGCGGGCTCCCCCTTCTCCTTCTAATTGAGAAATTTGCGCCGGATGTTTTCTTGCTCCCGGGGGCTTAATCCGTCCCATTTCTCGAGGTTTTTTCGGATTCCCCGGCGTTCTTGAGGCGAGAGCTCCTGCCACTGGTTAAACCTCCGGCGAAACAGTTCACGGTCCTGGCTGGGAAGGCGATTCAATTGCTCCATTCTTTGACGAAGCATCTCTTTTCTTTCCGGAGGCAATGATTCCCACTCTCTTTGCTTTTGTCTGATCCGGGCCTTCTCTTCCGGCGTTAGGTTCTCAAAACCTTTCCAATTGCCCCCCGAATCCTCTGCCGGCCCACGGGATTGCTTTTTCTTGCGAGCAAGGCGATCCGGCTCATGTTTTGTGCCCGCATTTTCGGAGGCTTCCCAAAACCATGAGGCAATGATGTGGGGAATTTCTTGGTGGCGACCCATGGAGCGTATTTCGTCGAAACCATGGGAATCAGCCCGGGCCGGAAGGGAAAAAAACAGCAGCGCCCCCAAAGCCGGCCCCACGGCAAGCATTCTCCATCGGGTTATATGCTTCGGGATGCCAGGTCTATGTTTCACCATATTGATTTTTCTCCGAGCTTTTGGGGGGGTGGGTTCTGAAACCGCCGTCACGGATGTCCCTGTGATCCACCACCCGGACGAGTTCTTGAACCGTATCCAATTCTTCCAAAAGCTCTAGGTTCTTTATTATTTCCAAATCTTTTACCATCATCCGCTCTTCTGAATTCAGACCGGCTGGATCTCGAGTTCCAGACGGGCTCTGCATGGTGTTTATGCCAAACCAGCCAAGAACAATTAGTATCAAACATGCGGAAGCCAGGGCAGGGATAAGCCTGTTGGGGATTCCCCATGTTTGAGCTCGCCCCCTGTCCCGATCCCGCGGGTCCCTCAACCCCCGCTTGATCGACCACGAGAGCGCGTTCGCCTTTTCCGGAGAGAGCTTCGGCGTCGTCATCTCCGCTTTTACCCGCTCAAACAAACGAATCAGCCTCTGCCGCTCTTCGCGGCAGGCGCTGCAGTTTTCCAGGTGTCGCTCCCAGGCAGGGCGCTTATTGAACTCCAACTCCCCATATACATCCAGCCACAACGTCTCTTCGTGATTGAGACACGCCTTCATAACACTACCTCCATTAAGGATGGTCCCATCCTTTAAGCTCTTCTCGAAGGAAACGGGTGGCCCGAAAAAGATGGCTTTTCACGGTGCCTTCCGCAGCTCCGAGCACCTCGGCGATTTCGCGGATGGTCATCCCGTCCAAGACCTTCAGCTGAAAGACCGTTCGTTGTTTTTCGGGCAGAGATTTCAAAGACTTCCGGATATCCTTGGAGAGCTGTTTCCGGCTCAACACTTTTATCGGATTATTGCCCGGGTCCATGTCCGATTGTTCCTCCGGTGTATTTTTTGAAAGGTTCTTTTCCGCTTTCACCGGTCGCCAGGGGACAAACACCCGCTGCCATCTTCGACGATGTCTTCTCTTATCTAAGCAGATGTTTACCAAAATCCGATAAAACCAAGTATAAAATTTGGAATCTCCACGGAATTTTCCCAGGCTTCGAAACGCCCGCAGAAAAGCCTCTTGGGTCAGATCCTGCGCTTCTTCGCTATCTTCAGCACACATATGGTAAGCGATTGAAAATGCCTTTTGTTGGTAGCGGCTCACAAGCTCCTCTGTGGCCCATTTTTCACCATCCTGGGCACGAGTGACCAATTCCTCGTCTCTGGGCGGCATCGAGGGAGGGTTCCCTTGGATATCGATCTCTTGGCCCTCCTTCAGCGTAACCTCGGGGGTTTTGTGGGACACAAGGCCTCTCTTTTCTCAACCGCAGCGGGCCATCGGGCTTTGATGGGGTGAAACGATTGGGGCCTTATCGCCCCCTACCCTCTCGCGGCACAAAGACATCGTTTTATCGAAACGCCGAATGATTTCCGGTTCCCCCGGTGCGACACAAACCACGGCACGAGGCGAATCGCTTTGTATGTCTGCATCACGCAACGGTCAATGATGTGTTGCCGGCCGACTGATCTCCCAAATGCCCAATTCGGGAATGAAGATGCGGCACGCGAATCACACTTATACCTAGACTGAGCGGTTCCACGTTTCCCGATGAAATCGGGATTCCGGGTTCATAGTTTATAACCGCTAGAACTTGCGTTCAATATAAATGAAAATTTGAGATGCTCAACTTCATCCATTGGGTGTAAAGCCGCCATGCGTGCAAGCAAGACCAAATCCCTTAACGGCACAGATGGCTTGGTATTTTTCAACCTGGAATCCCGATTTCATCGGGAAACCCTGGGACGCTGAACCCTGGTTATGATATACCGGTTTTCGACGAAAGAAAAGCCGTTTACGGATCGGTTCGCAGACACACCGGGTGTGTTTGACGCGGCACATGCGTTCGCCGGCGATATCTTCCGTCCCATGAAATTCAGACCCGTCCCTCGGGCTCATGCAGCCGTCTGCCAACCCTCGATTCTTATTTCTGAGTTCGCCGATGCTCTCGATTTAGTCGGGTGGACTCCCCATCGGTGATCTACCCGTTTCTCACACCGCGCGCTATCATCAAAGCGCGCGATTTCATGATGATATCTTTCTGCAGTGATGTTTATCCTTTTGACGTCTTTTGCGGCATTTGGTTTACCGGCCCCCGCGGCATAATCTCGTATAAAGGAAATCCATCGACATAAGCGTCGGTACAAAATGGGTTTTGATTGACACGCAGCGATGTCTATTATTATATACCGAAACTGAGCGGTTCCGCGTTTAAAGTTCAGGGTTTAAAGGCTATAACAGATTGAACTTTCATTCAATATGCATGAAAACTTGAGAGGCTCAACTTCACCCGTGGGGTCTAAAGCTGCCATGTTTACAACCAAGACGGAATCCCTTGACAACGGATGGCTTGACGTTTTTCACCCCGGAATCCCGATTTCATCGGGAAACCCTGAACCCGGGATGTAATTTGTGGGTCTAAACTTTTGGATGGAGTGATCAGCAAATCCGTTCAGGAATGGAAAAAGAGAGAGCTTTTGGAAGGATGCATGCCGCTGGAGGGCAACGGCAGGAGGACCGATAATTTTAGAAGGGCACCCGCGGCTACTCATTGAAGGATAAAAAAGGATGATCAGATTGTCATTGATCGGCATGGCAGGTATCGGAAAAACCTACTGGTCGATGCAGCTTGAGGCGCACGGTTTCAAGCGTTTTTGCTGTGATGATTTGATCGCCGAAAAGCTTGGGCCGAAGCTAATTCGCTCCGATGAGACCCCTATCTCAATGGGTGAATGGATGGGATTTCCGTTTGATGATGGGTACCGGGAGCGCGAGCGCACGTACCTGGCGTATGAAACGGAGGTGATTCACGAAGTACTCGATTATCTCAGGGATTCCGAGAGAAATCGAGCGGAAAACATTGCTGTCGATACAACCGGGAGCGTTATTTATATCGGAAAAGCGCTATTGGAGGCGTTGCGGAGACACACGAGCGTTGTCTATTTCTCCACACCGAATGCGGTTCGAGAGCAATTGCTCGACGCATACGTGTCCACTCCGCATCCGATGTTGTGGAGGGGCATGTTTCACGAATCGGCGGAAGAAACACACATGCAGGCGCTGGCACGTTGCTATCCGCAGCTTTTGGTTTCGCGTCAAAACAGGTATGAACTGCTTGCGGATGTCACCCTTGACTATTATCAATGCAGGGAGAAAAATTTCGGAGTAAAGGAGCTGTTGGAAGCCGTTGTGGCAGGGCAAACGTGAAGAAAATACACCGGGGAGCTTTTTGCAGGACTCCGGGGCTCCACATCGTGCCGCATGAGCCGGTGCGCTGCCGATGTGGCGTTTCATTTCAGGAGGAAAAAAATGGCTGAAGAGAAAAAAATCGTTAAGGGAGGTTTCAGGGCGACGCTTGCCTTACTTTTTTCGATCATCGCGCTGATTTTGTCTATTCTGGCTTTCAATCGAACCGTGAATCAGGGTGATTTGAATGCGGAGTTGCAAAATCTCCAGGAGAAGATGAAGGATCTGAAGCAGGAAACGTCAGAACGCGTGGAAAAGGTGAGAAATGAAACCGGAAAAGCCCTCGAGAAAATCGGTAAAGCCATAAAAAATGAGGACGCCAAACCGTAGAGTCCCGGCGCCGCAAATTCCCCGAGCATTGTCGAAAAATACCTAAAAGCTTGAGCACCGGGGAGCCTGGATCAAACGCTGCCGGGATCAATTGCCGAACTGCGCCAAAGGAGCTATCCGGACAAAGCGGCCTTTGAAAAACCAATCCAATTATTTCAGGATACAACATGACAGCGGCTCAGAAAAGGAATGAAGGTCTTGGAAAGAACACCTTTCTCGGACGATTGATTCAGGATCTTGGACTGATCGTGCCTTTGTTCAGGGATTATCGGTCCGGCGTTTACGGGAAATTTCCCTTTCTGTCTGTTGCTGCGATTGTGTTCACCGTGATTTACATGGTCAGCCCGATTGACTTGATCCCCGACTACATCATCGGAATCGGCCAAATTGATGACGCAACCGTCGTGGCCCTGTGTTTGTATCTGATGAAAAAGGACTTGCAGAAATACAAAGAATGGAAACTGAGCCGCGAGCGAAAGGATCATTTTAAATAAGAGAGGACAAGAAATGACGGTAAGTTATGAAATTCATTTGGCTGGAAAGGCAGCAATCGTAACTGGCGGTAGCAGAGGCTTGGGTAAAGAGATTGCGATGGCTATGGCAGGAAAAGGCGCTCAGGTTCTCATTTGCGGACGTAAACAAGAGAATTTGGATCAGGCAAGCAAAGATTTCAGTGATGCAGGCCTGGACATATTGACCCAGGTTGCCAATGTCGGGAAAGCCGACCAAGTCGAAAGCTTGTTTAAGGCAACTGAGAAACGCTTCGGAAAATTGGATATTCTGGTAAACAACGTGGGCATGAATATCCTGACGGCTGCGGTAGTTGAGGCTGATGAAAGGCTTTGGGATAAGATAATCGAGACGAATCTTAAAGGCACTTTCTTGACCTCAAAACTTGCGGCAAAGCTAATGAAGAAGTCCGGCGGTGGAAAGATTATCAATATCAGCTCGATTGCTGCAAGAAAGGCTTCACGGGGTATGGGCATCTATTGTGTCGCAAAAGCCGGTGTAGAAATGCTGACAAAGGTGCTGGCTGTGGAGCTTGCACCCGACCACATAAATGTCAATGCAGTTGCGCCAAGTGTGGTCAGGACTCAATTCAGTCAGCCTTTCTGGAGCGACGAAACAATACTCGGGGAAATAACCAAAACGATCCCTATGGGGCGGATTGCAGAAACAAATGATGTGGTGGGGACGGTCTTATTTTTAGCGTCGAAGCTCTCCGATTTTATTACAGGTGAAACAATCACTTTGGACGGAGGCTCGCTGGCCTGAACGATTTTCTGAAAATAGGGGGACGTCCTTAAATAATCCAATACGTTAATCAACCAACCGATAAGCGCTCTCTTTGGCTTCTATTTCCCCCCTCTCAACGGCGTAACTCACCGCGGAGATGGTCATGCCGAGCCTCTTTGCCAGATCCGCCATCGATATGCCCAGCTCCCTGACCGACCAGTAACAGAGTAGATCTCTTGCCTGCACCCTGTCTCTTTGCCTCCCTCTTCCGGCTATGTAATCCTTTTCCAACTGAAATAAGAAAGAGACTCTTTCAACCACCGCATCAAAATCAAGGCCCCGGCTCTTGAGTTGATATCTCCGGGTGAAGTTTCCTTCCGATTCAGAAAGCACATCCCGGACAAACTGGCTCTCCCCCAATATACGCTGATCACTCTTGATACGATCTTGTCCGATCAAGCGCATCTTTTTTAGTTCATCCCAACCCCCGAGGCTCCTGATCAAACCACCCCCCACCAGCTCGGGGCGCCTTCCCAGAGGAATGCCTTTCTCAACATAGGATCGATACCCCTTTCGGGCCTCGCCAGCCTTCCTGCCAAAATACCCCAGAACATATTCAACATCCTGCCATTCTGTTTTTCCTTTTCCCATCAAGGCTCGATGCCCGCAATAGGGATAGCGATCCAGATTCTCCAAATCAACCACGATTTTTGCCCTAAGAGGATTCAAATGAATATAACGAACCAGTTCCTGTAAATAGGCGTCTTCCTGGCATATGATGGATTTATATCGGTTCTGGAAAAGCTGGCCATGCCTCTTGTGCCTTCTGTTATAAGACACCGCATAGCCTGTTAAGAGTCTTCTCATCAAGGCCGAAAGGCCTGAGGGACCGCTTCTGAAAAAAAAATGGGCGTGATTGGGCATGAATGCCCATGCATAGCATGAGGTCTTGGTTTCCGGAAGGAGAATAGAAAGCCGTTCAATGAAGTTTTCCCGATCCTTATCATCATTGAATATCCTGCGACGTTCTATTCCCCTTATCATGACATGATGCAAGAGGCCGGGCGTATCGAGTCTTGCTGTCCTGGGCATGACTCAATTTACACCACAAATCTTACGATTTCAATTTATTTGATTATTTAAGGACGTCCCCTTGATTGAGATATCTAATATCGGAGCATTGAGAACGGCCAACTTTCTCTGGTTAAATTGCGGATGAGAAATGCTGGTCTCGAGCTTATGGGATTATGCGTGCAGAAAGTTATGGTTTTGACTACAGCTCATAATCAAGTCGACACTTCTCCGCTTCGTTGGTGGGAGTACTCATTACTATCTGAAACTCAAATATCCTGAACTACCTGTTTCCGCCGCCGTGTCCGCCGCCGTTACCACCGCCATTGCCCCCACCGTTGCCACCGCCATTGCCACCGCCGTTACCGCCCCCGGAACCTCCGTCTCCAGAACCACCGCCTCCAGAGCCGCCATCACCAGGGTCACCGCCGGAACCTCCATCCCCAGAGCCTCCGCCATCAGGGCCCCCTACGCC
>JAWOGN010000231.1:0-4732 GCA_046496815.1 Desulfatiglandaceae bacterium | reverse complement strand
ACCATAGTCTCTGGCTCTGAGATAGAGCCGGGAAGCCCTTTCGGGGTTTTCATCCTCGATGAACAGCATGACGTAGCCGGTAAATCCCATACAAAGCGCGGTCAAAAGTTGTCTGTTTGTCGGGTCATTCTTGAGTAGGCCCTCCATCAACTTGAGATCTGCCGGCAATGCGATTCGCGCCAATTCCGGGTCGCATTCCTCAAAAAAGGTCTCGGTGAAACCGGGAATCAGGGAAGGAGACAAGGTTGTTATCAGCCCGAAACAGCCGGTGAGCAGGGGGACCATTGAGAACAAAATGAAAAGCCTGCAGGCAAATCTCTTCATTGCTTAATATCCGATAAATAGGTCATTGGGTTCCAGAGGGATTTGAAGGAGTCTTTTTACGAGAAACTGAGCCCCCGCTCCATTTTCCATCTCCAAAACGTTCGTATAGTATTCCAATGCTTTTGCCCGGCTTCCCTCAAGTTCGTAGCTCATTCCGAACAGGACATCCCGATTGTCTGGACACATCTTCAAGGATGTTTTGAGAGCCTCGACCGCTTGCACGGCGAGCGAACAAGAGGAGAACCGGTTGCCTTTCATTAACTCGAATCTTCCTTTGAATCCCAAGGCGCCCCCCGGGTAAAAAAATCATAGTGATCATCGGAACCACTTTCAACACGTTTTTTTGCCACCGCGATGGTGCGATCAATTCGTTCTCTATAGTCTCTCACATTTTCGGGCGACCAAAAACCGGAGGCCAAGCGAGACCAAGTGACCATCGCTAAGTAAAAGCGGTAAGTCAATGCGCCCCGCTTGATCAAGGTATCTCGGCAAAAAATAAAATAGCGCAAGTATGCGCTTTAGACAACCCTCAATCCGAAGGGCCTTAAGATAAAGATTTCCTGGCTTTTTCTCAAAATTTTGCTATAAATATGTATTTGGCAAAGCGGCATCGGGTTCATGGGCGTAAGTTCAATTTACACGTGGGAGGGCAGTTTGAGATGAGGATTCTGCTTCTGGGCAGTACCGGCATGTTGGGAAGCGATTGCAAGAAGGTTTTAAATGAAAATCACGAAGTGATTGCTCCACACAAAAAGGAATTGGATATCATCAGTTGGGATGGGGTCATCGAAACGCTGGATGAGGTTTCACCGGATGTGATCGTTAACTGCGTGGGATTGACCGACATGGATGTCTGCGAAACCGACGATTTTGCGGTTCGAAAGATAAATGTGGAAGGACCTCGAAATCTGGCTCAGGGATCTGCAAGATTTCAGTGCAAATTGATCCACATATCCTGCGATCATGTTTTTGATGGACACAAAATGATACCGCAACCCTATTTCGAAGACGATACGCCGAACCCACTTTCAGCTTACGGAAAAAGCAAAATGGAAAGTGAAACGGCCGTTCGGGAAAATTCCCCCAATTACATTATTGTGCGAACCGGCTGGTTGTATGGTCTCAATGGGAACAATTTCGTCAAATCTATCCTGAAACAGGCCGGACAAAAGAAAACAAAATCGATCCGGGTTGCAAACGATCAGTTCGGCTCGCCGACCTGGACCTATCGGCTTGCTCTGCAGATTCGCAAACTCATATCGCACGATGGCAGGGGAACATACCATGCCACGGCCGAGGGCAATTGCAGTCGGTCTGAATGTGCTGAATTCATGCTGAAAAAGCTGGACCTAAAAGTTTCCATAGTGCCCTCCGGTTTGAAGGATCTCGATCCCTCTGTCTCAGAGCCTGTCAACTGTCTATTGGAAAACAGACTGTTGAAGAAGCAAGGAATCAATCTCATGCTCAATTGGAAGGAGGACATGGATGCATTCCTCGACGAATGCGGCAAAGCGCTCATCACGGAGGTCGAGGGCCGGACCAAATAAAAAGACCCCTATCAAACAATGAAAATCTTACTTTTGATTTTGGCGGTGCTTTACGTTCTTTCTCCGTATGATGTTTTTCCGGATTTTATTGCAGGCTGGGGTTGGATCGATGACCTAATTATTTTGGGATCGCTGTGGTGGTATTTTTTCAGATATCGAAAAGCGCGGTATGGTTCGTCAAGGGATTTTCGGGGGAGAACGCAGTCCCAGTGGGAAAGGACGGAAGGCTTCTCGGATTCGAAGCGGAATCATGACGGGCAAGAAACGAAAAAAGATCCCTATTCAGTCTTGGGAATCTCAAAGGGCGCGTCTCCGGAGGAGATAAGACACGCCTACAGGCGGCTTGCCGGCACGTATCACCCGGACAAGGTAAGTCATATGGGTGAGGAGTTCAGGGATCTGGCCGAAAGACGTTTCAAGGAGATCCAGAGCGCGTACCAGGCGCTGAGGCCGAAATAGTCTTTCAGCGAAATCCAGGCTGTTTACTTGAAGCTCGGTCACGTACTAAATAGAGCGCCCCAGAACCGCCCCTTCGTATATGGCTGCCTTTGCACTCCTGGGCTCGAGGCAGTCACCAATTTGATGCAGCTCGTAGGGAAGCGGCTTGAGCTGGTTAAAGAGCTTGTTATCGGGCCGGTTTCCGATCGCGATGATTACCCGCTCCGCCTCGATGAATCGCTCCTGTTCGTCCGCATCGAGCACCACCACGCCTTCGGCCTCCACCCTTGAAAGCCTGCATCCGTTAAATGTTACAACGTGATTTGCTCCCAGCTCCTTGAGGAGCACTTTTCGTGTGATCGATTCAAGGACTTGCCCGATTTGGGGAAGCATCTCTACAATGGTTACCGGACATCCTTGCTGGGCCAAGTGGAGGGCCACCTCACATCCTGTCGCACCGCCGCCGATGACCACGGTTTTTTGGGGTTTGGGATGATCACCGTTTAAAATTTTCTCAAAAGGAACAACAATGTCCCTGTCAAGGCCTTCTACGGGGGGTGTCGTAGGGAGGGAACCGGTGGCTACAATGACGACATCAGGATTTTCCGCCTTGACGGTATCGGGCGTAACTTCGTGATTGAGGCGACATTTAACCCCATATTTTTCAATTTGCCGCTCCTGAAATTTGATCAAGTTCCGAAGTTCCTTTTTGTACTCTGTCACACTTCCCAAGAGCAGCTGACCCCCAAGGGTTGATTCCTTTTCAAAAAGCTGAACATCATGTCCCCGCTTTGCCGCCACCCACGCCACGTTCAGTCCGGCCGGTCCGCCGCCAATTACCATAACTTTCTTGGGGGTTTGGGTTTCAACAAACGCCATCTCCTTTTCACGTCCCAGCATTGGGTTCACCAGACATTCTACCCGGCCTCTTCTGAAGATAGATTCCATGCAAGTATTGCAGGCGATACATGTCCGAATATCTTCCAGGCGCCCCTCTTTGGCCTTTTTCGGCAATTCGGGGTCGGATAACAGGCCTCTGCCGATACACACCAAGTCGGCTTTACCTTTTTCAATAATTTCTTCGGCGATAACCGGACTGTTTATTCTGCCTACCGCCATAACCGGAATACCCAAGGCTTTTTTGACTTTGCCGGCCGAGTCGGCCAAGCAGGCCTGGGCCATGAACATCGGCTGGCAAACCCACTCCGGTGTGGCGTCATTGCCCGCAGATACCTGAACGATATCCACGCCTGCCTCCACAAGGATCTTTAAAATCTTGATGCTCTCATCGACAGTCAGGCCCTTTTCGACAAATTCCTGAGCGCTGATTTTAAAAGAAAGTGGGAAATTTTCTCCGATTCGATTTCGTACCTCCTGAACGATCTCCTTCGCGAAGCGAGATCTTCCGATAATGTCGCCACCATATTCGTCCTTGCGGATGTTGGAAAATCCGGAAAGAAACTGATTGATCAAATACCCATGCGCGCCGTGTATCTCTATCAATTCAAAACCTGCTTCAACCGCTCTTTGTGCGGCGTCCCCAAATTTCTCTACGAGCTGCTGAATGCCGGAGATCGTCAACGGATTCACGGGCCCCCGTATGACCGGACAGGGAAGGGGAGATGGGGCGACCGGCTTCTGTTTGATCACTTTTCCCGATGTTTGTCGACCGCCGTGATGGATCTGGACGGCAGGCACCGCACCTTCCGACTTCATCGCCTCGGCGATTCTAGAGAGGCCGTCTATGAAACGGTCGTCGTATATCCTGGCCTGGTGTGGGGAGACAATGCCTTCCGGGGAAACAGCGCATGCTTCCACGATCACCATGGCTGGTCCACCGGCGGCCCTGCGCCGATAGTGCTCAACCGTACGATCCGTGATGGATCCGTCATCCTCTATCAAAAACGAGGCAAGTCCCGGCATTACAATTCGGTTTGTGAGTTCACAGTGTTTGATCTGAAATGGGGAAAACAGGCGTTTCATGACGCTTCCTTACTCGAGTTTTTGCATGAATTTAGCGCTCTGAAAGGGTGGGTTGGGGGCCGTTGGGATCTCTTTGAGAAGGCTGCAACACAAACTCTACACTGCATGTCGAACGCCCCCATACCCGAAATAAGGGGCACGGTGCAGGCAGAGAAGACCTCAGGTGCGCAAGAGATTTTCCTCTGGGGCTGTCCCGGAATGAATTTTAAGGCGTCGCTGCCGTTCCATGGAATGAGGGAAGCGTTTGGACCCTTCTCAAACAGATCCCAACGACCCCCTTTTCCGATATTGGGGATTTTCAAAGCGCTAAAGTGATACGAGTTTTTTCAAGCTTCGAACTATAGAAATGCTCCTCCACGCTGTCAAACAAAAAGCCTCAGGGCGTCCGATGCGCTTTTCACAGGAGGGTATCAACGCAACATGCGGGAAGCGCTTCGACT